>CAKRLC010000030.1 GCA_934358955.1 uncultured Roseburia sp.
AGCTATTGGCGCGTATATCAAATGAAATTGTAAATAGTGAGGATTGAACAACCGCTTAGGAGGCGCTTGTTATATCCGTTTAACTATGAGAACCTATGAAAAGCCTGTCATACAGGCATTTCCAACGTTAAATTTTCGACATCACTTATTATAACAATCCCCTCCGGCAAAGTCAATTTTTAAATCTTTGAATTAAAATTCTTCAAAATTTATGTGTCCCTGCATCCAGATATTTCCTTTAAATCTTCTGCCTGGTGCCGGTTCTCCCATAAGATCGTTTTTATTAATGCAAAGATCAAAGATCAGTTCATTGCAGTTTATGGTCAGCACATATATTTCTTCCTGCGTCCTGCTGTTTCTGATCAGACTGGATGTGAGGATCTCACCGAGTATCGCATACTGGTCACTCTCAATGCCATATGGCATAAAATAGGAATCCACAATACTTAAGATATCTTCGTTCACAATTCTGCGTGAGATCATGGAATACGTATCAATATCTTCCAGTGTCAGATTTTCAATTGCATCTTCATCTCCTTCACGGGCAGCCGCGATCAGATGATTTCGGTTCTGACTGCTCTTTTTGGTATCTGCGATCTGCTTTTCGCTCTTTTTGATAGGAAGTAATATTTTTCCCTCCATGGAAAGAGCAGAAAGTGTTGCTGTCAGAGAATTAAAATTTTTTCTTCCATGATTTTTTTCATTCAGAAAATCTGCCACATTCTGTAAATAAAAGATCAGCGTGACTCCGAGTTTCATATCATCACAGATTCCCGCATAAGATTCCTTTTCCGAATGTTTTTCCACCTCTACGCCTGCCGTCGTTGCCCCTTCGGTTCCACAAAAATACGGATAATAATAATCCATCTCAAATTCCCCGTCATCACGGTATTCCCCGCACGCTGTAATTC
The DNA here is from genome assembly GCA_934358955.1 of uncultured Roseburia sp. Classification (GTDB taxonomy): domain Bacteria; phylum Bacillota; class Clostridia; order Lachnospirales; family Lachnospiraceae; genus Roseburia. The sequence continues at coordinate 912 of CAKRLC010000030.1, forward strand.
CGATACAGCCGCCAAACTCCCGCGAGAACTCTGTAAATTCATTTCCGTTGGAATCTTTTGCAACCTGCAGTCTGGTCGGTCTTTCAACAACTTCATTGAGCAGATCATCAATCTCTTTATTCTTTTTTAAATCACTAAATCCGATCGCTCTTAAAAAACTATGCATATAATTACTCCTCAGAATTTGATTTCATTGCCATATTCAATGCTTCCTGTTCCTCATCCGCTAATACGATAATTGAATTTCCGTCCAGAATTTCCTTAATATAAGTATAGCATCCTTCTCTGCTGTGCATGGCATTGATAATAAAACCATCATTTGTCTCATTCAGCAAAGCCAGTGAAAAGCTGAGTTTGCCTCCCATCTCATGAAATGCATCATACTTTACCAGTCCTACTTTCTGGAACGTGAATTTCATATTTGCAAACAGTTTTTCAATATTCTGTGCGTTTTCTTCATTTGCCGCAAGCAATGCGTCTACCTGATCCAGTCTTTTGATCAGCGTATCTTCCAGTGTTTTTGCATCTTTTCCTTCCATAAAAATACGGTAGTTCTTTTTCAGTTTTTTCATCTGAACAACATTCACGATCATAATGATGATCAGAATCAGAACCAGTGCCATCAAAGCAATGATCGCGATCACCGCATAATCTAATGTAATCCCCAGGTACTCTGCTATATTCATCTCTTATTCCTCTTTCTCTTATAGAACATTTGTTCTGCTCTTTATTGATTTTTAGTGCAGTTTCTGCATCATTTCAAAAATACGGTTCAATTCATCCATAGAATAATATTCTATTTCAATTTTCCCCTTATTATTATCCTTTGCATGAATGCTTACTTTTGTTCCTAATATTGATTTCATTTTTTCTTCTACATCATGATAAGCCAGAGTCAGCTTTTCATCAAGTACTTTTTGTGTCTTTGCCGGCTGATCCTTTTCCTTTTGTACCTTTTTTACGAGTTTCTCTGTCTCACGTACACTCAGTTTTTCATCAAAAATCTTTTGTGCAAGGGCATACTGTTTTTCCTGATCTTCAATTCCGAGCAACGCACGGGCATGTCCGGTAGTCAGCATATCATCAATTACCATCTGCTGTACTTTTTCATTTAATTTTAACAGACGCATGGAGTTCGTTACTGCTGTTCTGCTTTTTGATACACGCTCCGCCACTTCATCCTGTTTCAAATTAAATTCTGTAAGAAGACGCTTATAAGCAATGGCTTCCTCAATTGGATTCAAATTTTCACGCTGGATGTTCTCAATCAGAGATATTTCCACGATTTCCTGATCAGTAAGTTCCTTTATAATTACAGGTACTTCTTTAAGTCCAGCCATTTTGGCTGCACGCCATCTCCGCTCTCCGGCAATAATTTCATAATAATCTTTTCTGTCCTGAACGAGGAGAGGCTGAAGTACACCAAATTGTTTTATGGATTCTGCCAGTTCCAGCAATGCATCCTCATCAAAGTTTTTTCTCGGCTGTTCTCTGTTTGGTTCTACTTTTGAAATTTTTACTTTGATTTCCGCAGGCTTTACCTCTTCCTTTTTTGTAGGATTTGATAATTCCACCTTATCCGGGATCAATGAATCCAGTCCTTTTCCCAATCCTTTTCCAAGTCCATTTTTCTTTACTGCCATTTTCTAAATATCCTTTCTTCCAATTACTTCCTGTGCCAGCAGACGATAACTCTCTGCTCCCGCAGACTTACTATCATATAAATTTATTGGCAGTCCATGGCTTGGTGCTTCTGCCAGTCTGATATTTCTCGGAATAATTGTTTTATAAATTGTTGTATTCAAATTGTTTTTTACATTTTCCACAACCTGCAGTGAGAGGTTCGTTCTTGCATCATACATGGTAAAAACTACTCCCTCCATCCGAAGATTCGGATTCAATCTCTGCTGTACCAGATCTATGGTGTGAATCAACTGGCTTAAGCCTTCCAGTGCATAATATTCACATTGTATTGGAACCAGAATTGTGTCCGCGGTTGTCATAGCATTTACCGTTAACATATTTAAAGAAGGCGGACAGTCTATAATAATGAAATCGTAATCATCTTTTATATAATCAACTGCATTGCGTAATATGTATTCCTTATCATTGATTCCAAGCAATTCTATTTCTGCACCAGCCAGATTTACATTGGATGGTATAAGATACAGATTTTCAATTTCAGTTTTGGTCAGACTTTCTTTTATCGTACATTCTCCAAGCATCAATTCATATACGGTATTTTCTAATTCACTTTTATCAACGCCAAGTCCGCTGGTTGTATTTCCCTGTGGATCCAGATCAATTGCCAATACTTTTTTCTTTGCTTCCGCCAGGCAGGCCGATAAATTGATTGCTGTTGTTGTTTTTCCAACTCCGCCTTTCTGGTTTGCGATTGCTATCACTCTACCCATATTAATTCCTTTCTCATCCTGTACTCTCCACTGTATATTTTATAAAATGTACTTTTTTATTATAGCACTATCAATATTTTTTTGCTACACAAATATAAATGTTTCACGTGAAACATTTATATTTGTGACTTAATTATAGAGGCCGAATATGCTATGTACTCTGCCCATTATTAATTAAACACGAATTTTTACATAATCTCCGCTTTTGGCCATCACTCACAAAGAACAAAGTGTGCTTCGCACACTTTCGCGCGCAAGCGGACAGCGTAGCTATAACTTCGTCTCCGCGCGCTGCGCATCTTCGCAAGCTTGCTTGCTTTTACGCTATAGAAAAGATCATAATTACATCTTTATTCCATTAACGTAACGAGGTCTTTCCTATAGCGTAAATAAAGAGTAAAATGTTTCACGTGAAACATTTTACTCTCTGCTCAAATTTCAATCACCGCTTATATTCACAAAATCATTACGAATTGCAAACACTGCAGCCTGCGTACGATCAGTTACATCCAGTTTTTTAAATACACTTGATAGATGATTTTTTACTGTGCGTTCACTGATCATTAATTTTTCTGCAATATCTTTATTGTTCATTCCAATGGAAATCATTTTTAACAATTCCGCTTCACGTTCTGTCAAAGAATCCAGTTTCGTTTTATCCATATTTCTCTTTTTCATCGTGTGTTGAAGCAATGGAATCAGATTAGGCTGGATATAAGTTTTACCATCTATAATTGTAAAAATAGCTTTCTTTAATTCTGATATATCACAGTCTTTCAGCATATATCCATCCACACCGAGATCTATCGCATGTATCAGATAATCCATTTCATGAAAAGCAGTAAGTATTAATACCGGTGTCGTATTTCCGTTTCGTTTCATTTCCTCCAAGACCTGTAACCCGGTTTTCTTTGGCATTCTTATATCTAAAACCAATACATCCGGTTGTACGTCTTTTAATTTTTTTAAACATTCTATGCCATCTTCTGCTTCTGCAATTACCTGGATATTTTCATCCATTTCCAGCAAATATTTCAGGCCTTCCCGCAACATGGTATGATTGTCTGTAATCATAATTTTTACCGACATATCATTGATCCTCCCAAACGGCAGTATCACTACAGCAGCTATCAACATCAATATCCTGTTTCAAATTTTTTATCAGTGACTTCAGTTCTTCACGACATCTGTATGGATCTACCACTGCAATTTTTTCACACCATTCAATTTTTTCAAGAAGATTTTCCTGATTATTTATATATGGCGCATTCTGTGCACCTGTCTGTTCAGCATTTTGCTGTTTTTCCATTTGTTCACACTTTTGTTCCAGTTCCACAGCTTCAGCAATCACGTCTTTTAATTCTTCCAGTCGGTGTTCCAGTTCCGTACACCGTTCTGCCAGTTTATCTCTCTTCAACTGCAGTTCCTTTTCTTCTGTTTCCAGTTCACTGATTTTCTGTTTGTCTTTTGCATGTACCACATAAGGTGTGAAAGCTTCATAGTCCGGATCACTTTTTTGTGCTAAAAGTTTCCGAAATTCTTCATCTTCTCTTAATTTCTGTTCCGCTTTTTTATATTCATTTTCACAACAGACCTTTTCTTCTAACAATGACTCCTGATATCTTTTTAAATATTCTTGTACCATTTTTCCCCTGTTACAGAACATATGTTCTCATGATATTATTTAACTACAAAACAAGTTTATCCTATTTTAAAAAAGAAAGAAAGAAAAAATTAATTTGTAAAGACTATGCTTTTCGTCTATAATAATAGTATCTAAATAATTTCAGAATGGAGGTATTTTTATGGGCAAAAGATTCCGGCATTTCGTATTTCTCACCGCTGCTTCAGTGGCAGGATTGCATGCCATAAATAAAGTAATCAATTACACCGCTTCTTTAAAAAATCTGACGTCCTCATACAGCGGCAACTACTATAAGTGGCGCTATGGAAATATATTTTATACCAAACACGGAAATGGACAACCACTTCTTCTGATCCATGATCTGGATCCAAGCAGTTCTTCCTATGAATGGACCCGTATGATCAAAAAGCTGGAAAAAAATTATACCGTATACACCGTTGATCTTCCAGGATGTGGCCATTCCGATAAACCGGAAATGATTTATTCCAATTATCTCTTTGTTCAGTTCTTACATGATTTTGTAAAAAATGTGATCAAAGAAAAGCCTTCGGTAGCTGCTACCGGTTCATCCGGTTCTTTCACGATCATGTGTGCAAAAATGCATGCTGACTTATTTGACAAAGTAATTATTATCAATCCGGAAGATTTAAAATCTCTTGCCGCATGCCCGGACAGCAAAACTGATATTTTAAAGAAGGTCCTGGATTGCCCGGTCATTGGAACTTTTATTTACAATGTGTGGATGCATGAACGGCATATCAACGAAATTTTTGAAAATAAATATTATTATAAAAAGTCACTGGTGTCCTCCAAATTTGAGGATATCTATTTTGAATCTGCTCACATCGGAAATGGAAAAGGCCGTTACCTGCTGTCGAGCAAGCTTGCACATTACACCAACATCAGTATTGCACACGCATTAAAGGGAATGGATCATCTCTATCTGATCGGAAGCCGCAATTATCCGAACTCCATTCAGACGATCAACCAGTACCTGATTTATAATTCCGATATTGAAACAGCTTATCTTTCCAATGCAGCCTACCTTCCGCAGCTTGAGGTTCCAGATAAACTTGCAGATCTGATCTCTATGTTTTTAGAGTAAGATTTTTCACATTATGTAAACTATAAAAAAAGTGTGCTTCGCACACTTTTTTTTCAACGCCGTAAACAATTTTTCATACTACTGTAGTGGTGACTTCGATGGAGTGCCCGCTTTTCTCGGATAAGTTTTCGGTGTCTTTTTCACTTTTTCGATTACAACAAAAGAACGATGCAGATCCGTCTGTGGTATTTCAAACTTACGAATTTCCTTCAATCCGCCTCCAAGCAAAAATATTGCATGTTTTGCCGCTGCGGCTTCTTCCTCAATTTCACCGGATTTGTATGAGATAAATTTTCCTCCGGTTTTTACAAATGGAAGACAATATTCACTCAGTGTGGACAAATTTGCAACAGCACGGGAAACACAATAATCAAACTGTTCTCTGTAATCATTATTTCTCGCAAGTTCCTCCGCACGCGCATGCACCGCATTGATACCACTGAGTTTCAGTTCAGCGATTACATCTTCCAAAAACAGAATCCGCTTGTTTAAGGAATCCGCCAGAGTAACCTGAAGTTCCGGATAAATGATCTTCAAAGGAATTCCCGGAAATCCTGCGCCCGTTCCCATATCCAGCATGGATTTTTTTTCATGAAGCGATTCAAACTGTCCAAGCGAAATGCTGTCCAGAAAATGTTTTTTTAACACTTCATCAAATTCAGTAACTGCAGTCAGATTCATCACTTTGTTTTTTTCAATCAACATCTCGTAATAAGTAAGAAACTGATCTCTTTGTTTACCACTTAAAGTAATGTCCCATTGTCCCAGTATCTGTTCAAACCATGTAAAATCGTAAGCCATATCAAACCTCTACTTTTCGTGCTCCTGTCTGTAATGCATTTGTTCCATGTAAACAAGAAGAACTGAAATATCAGCCGGTGAAACTCCGGAAATACGGGATGCCTGTCCAATTGAAATCGGTCTGTAAAGCTTCAGCTTCTGTCTTGCCTCAAGACGAAGACTTCCAACCTCATCATAATCAAAATCTTCCGGAATCAGTTTCTTTTCCAGCTTCTTAAAATGCTCAACCTGCTTTATCTGACGTTTGATGTATCCGTCATATTTGATATTAATGTTGATCTGCTCAATCACTTCCTCAGGAAGTTCCGGACGTTCCGGATCGATCGGCGCAAGCATTTCATAACACAACTCCGGTCTGCGGATCAGTTCACTCAATGAAGTACCTGTATTCAACGGCACACTTCCATACTGTTCCAAAAGTTCCTGTACCCTGCTGTTTGCACCGACATGAACCGAATCCAGACGCTTCATCTCGTCTTCAATCAACTGCTCTTTTTTTACTACCCAGTCATAACGTTCTTTGGAAATCAGACCGACACGATATCCGTATTTGGAAAGTCTTAAATCCGCATTATCCTGACGCAGCAGCAGGCGGTACTCCGCACGCGAAGTCATCATACGATATGGTTCTTTCGTTTCTTTTGTTACAAGATCATCGATCAGAACTCCTATGTAGGATTCAGAACGATCCAAAATGAGAGGTTCCTCACCTTTTAAGTACATTGCCGCATTGATCCCGGCAACTATTCCCTGTGCAGCTGCTTCTTCATATCCGCTGCTTCCATTGAACTGTCCGCCGGAAAAAAGTCCCTTGATCTTTTTAAATTCCAGGGAAGGCTTTAACTGTACCGGATTGATGCAGTCATACTCAATGGCATATGCATTGCGCACAATTTTACAATGCTCGAGCCCCGGAACGGTACGGTACATTTCGTACTGAACATCCTCCGGCATGGAACTTGACATTCCTCCAATATACATTTCATTGGTATTTAAACCTTCCGGCTCCACAAAAAGCTGATGTCTGTCCTTTTCCGCAAATCGGACTACCTTATCCTCAATAGATGGACAATAACGCGGTCCGGTTCCTTTTATCTTTCCGGAATACATCGGTGAACGGTCAAGATTTTCTCTTATGATCTCATGTGTTTTTTCATTCGTATAAGTAAGCCAGCAGGAAACCTGGTCGATCTGCACATCATCCGGATTGGTTGTAAACGAAAACGGAACAACTTTTTCATCACCAAACTGTTCCTGCATCTTGGAAAAATCAATCGAACGTTTATCAATACGCGCCGGTGTTCCTGTCTTAAAACGGAACATTTCAATTCCATGCTCTTTTAAGGAATCCGTCAGATGATTTGCTGCCATAAGTCCGTTTGGTCCGGTATAATTCACCACATCTCCATACAGACAGCGCGCTTTTAAGTAAACACCAGTGCAAAGAACTACTGCCCTGCTGTGATAAACCGCTCCGGAAAAAGTTTTCACTCCGACGATCACATCATTTTCCGTGATAATTTCGGAAACTTCTGCCTGACGGATCGTAAGATGCTCGGTATTCTGCAGTGTTTTTCGCATTTCCATACTGTAATTTGCCTTATCCGCCTGCGCACGCAGAGAATGAACGGCAGGACCCTTGGATTTATTGAGCATTTTAGACTGAATGAAAGTTTTATCAATATTAACTCCCATTTCACCGCCAAGTGCATCCAGCTCCCGCACCAGATGTCCCTTGGAGCTTCCTCCTATATTAGGATTACACGGCATCATTGCAATACTGTCCACACTCACCGTAAAAACAATCGTCTCAAATCCTAATCTTGCACATGCAAGTGCTGCCTCACAGCCGGCATGTCCGGCACCAACCACACAAACGTCATAACTTTCTTCTACTACCGACGCCATTTTTTATCCTTCCTTTAACACAAAAATTTGTAAATTATTTTCCCATACAGAATTTACTGAAAATTTCATTGACCAGATCATCATCCACCGCTTCACCGATGATCGTTCCCAGTTCTTCATAAGCACTCATCAGATCGATGGAATAAAAATCCTCCGGCATTCCGTCTGCAATACTTTTCCGTACCATGACAAGACTGTCACATGCATTTTTAAGTGCTGTTTTATGTCTCACATTGGTGATATAAACTTCATCATTAAAATCCAGTTTTCCATGAAAGAACATATTTTTTATGGCTTCCTCCAGCTCATCAATTCCAATATGCTCTTTGGCAGAGATCTGAATAATTTCTTTGTCCAGAAGTTTTTTCATCTCATCCACAGTTATCACCGGATCAAGATCTGATTTATTAAGCAGAACGATTGCATTCCGCTCCCTGATCAATTTTATAATATCGTGATCTTCCTCACTGAGTTTTCTGGAAGAATCTACAACATAAATCACGAGATCTGCTTCCTTTAAATATTCCTTTGCTTTTGTGACTCCGATTTTTTCCACCACATCTTCTGTCTTGCGGATGCCGGCGGTATCAATAATATTCAGACTGATTCCATTCAGGTTGATCTGTTCTTCCAGCACATCTCTGGTTGTTCCTGCCACATCCGTCACGATCGCACGCTCTTTTCCAACCAGTGAATTTAAAAGAGAAGATTTTCCGGCATTTGGCTTTCCTACAATGACCGTGTTGATTCCTTCCTTTAACAGCTTCCCGTTGTCCGCAGTATTCAACAGTCTTTCTATCTTTGTCAGTTCTTTTTCCACAATCTGATCCAGTTCTTCACCATAACCATCAATATTATAATGCTCGGGATCATCCAGTGCTGATTCTATATAGGCGATCTGATGCAAAATCGTTTGCCGTATTTCCCTAATAACTCTTAAAACGGAACCCTCCAGTTGCTGCATGGAAGTTTTTAATGCAAAATCATTTTTCGCATTGATCACATCCATAACGGATTCCGCCTGGGAAAGATCAATTCTTCCATTCAGGAATGCACGCTTCGTATATTCTCCCGGTTCTGCCGGTCTTGCACCATACTTGATCACGGTCTCAAGTATTTTTTTTACCACAAGAACTCCACCGTGACAGTCGATCTCAATCGTGTCCTCTCTCGTATAGGAATTCGGTGCACGCATCAGCAGTACCATGACCTCATCAATTACTTCCTCGCCATCCACAATATGACCATAATGAATGGTATGACTTTTCATCTCAGATAATTTTTTTGTTCCCCTTTTCGAGCGGTATATTTTATCTACAATCGAAAACGCATCTTCTCCACTGACACGGACAATTCCGATTCCCGAATTGGTCATCCCCGTGGCAATTGCTGCAATTGTATCTGTCGTCATAGTTTCCTCCAAATCAGCTTGATTTTCCTGTCACTGTGATAGAAAAGGGTGTTTTTAACCGAAGCCGTTTAAAAACACCCTTTTTATGTTCCTATTTATCTTTCTTTAATGTAACGACCACATGTCTGTGAGGCTCTTCTCCCTCACTGTGTGTAGAAACATATTTATCATTCTGCAAGGTAGAATGAATCACTCTCCGCTCGAAAGGATTCATCGGCTCCAAAGAAACCGGACGTTTTGTACGCTTTACCTTATATGCAATGTTTTTCGCAAGATTTTCCAGCGTTTCTTTTCTCCGCTTTCTGTAATCCTCCGTATCCAGTTTTACCTTTACATATTCATCCGTATGACGGTTCAATGCCAGGCTTGTCAGATACTGCAGGGAATCTAAGGTCTGTCCTCTCTTTCCGATCAGAACACCCATTTCATCTCCCTTTAATTCTACATCTACGGTATGATTGTCTTCCTCAACTTCAACAGAAATATCAACCTTTAAATCCATTGCTTCAAAGACCTGATTCAAAAAGTCTTTTACACAGTCCTCCATGGTAAATTTTCTGCGAACACGAATGACTGCCGGTTTGCTTCCGATTCCAAGGAAACCGGAGCTTCCTTTTTCAACTACCTCAACCTCGATCTGATCACTCGTTGTACCTAATTTTATCAAAGCCTCTGTTCTTGCATCTTCAACTGTTTTGCCAGTTACTTCAATATAATCCATAGAACTTCCCCCTGACTATTTATTGTTTTTCTCGTTAAATTCGCGCACCATATTCGCTTTCGCTGCCAGGCTGTTCGGATTTGCCTTGCTGGTGTACTCTGCCGCTTTTTTAAGCTTCTCCTCTTTTTCTTCTTCGGTAAGAGAGGATAATGCTGTATTTCTCTTCGTGCTCATACGGGCCGCATTATTGATCTGATTTTCGGCAATTCCCATTTTTTCACGTTTCTTCTTTGCCTTTTCCTGATTCTTTGCAATGATATCATCCAGATTGATCTTTTCCATATGCTTATTGATCAGAGACTGCTGAATGATACGGCATACAGCACCTGCAATCCAGTAAATACCAAGACCAACCGGAGTAATAAAACACATAAATGCCATAAATACAGGCATCGTATTATTCATCATTTTCATCTGTTTTGCCATCTGGTCATTGTCACCACCAGCCTGTGGCATCAGTTTTAAACTGAGCATCTGTGTAATATAAGAAAGCACAGGAACCAGAATTGCTGCAATAAGAACCAGATACAGATGACTGGAAAAGGAATTTTTAATAATTGCAATCGGTGTATCGGAAATATTCATTCCGAGAAAATAGTTAAAATCATGCACCGATGCATGCGTTGTATCGATCACATTGGAGAGATCCGGAAATTTATCCTTTAATGTATCCCATCCATTTGTCGGAAGTTTATATACAACATCAACAATATAATTATATAAAGCGCTCTTATCCTTTACTGTAAAATCAGTCTGTACACCAAGACTGTAAGTCTCTGTCAGTTTCGTCATGATGTTCTGATATCCGGAAACATTCATGATGCCGTTTACCAGATCGGCAAATACACCTTTGACACTGCTTACATAAGCCGGTACATTCTGAAACACACGATATAATGCAAACCAGATCGGCATCTGAACCAAGGCCTGTACACAACTGCCGGTCGGAGAAATACCGTACTTTTCATACAGCTTTTTGGTTTCCTCCTGCATCGCCATCATGGAAGCCTGATCTTTCCGGTTTCCGTACTTTTTCTGAATCGCCTGAAGTTCCGGCTGCATTTTCTGTGATAACTTGGAAAATTTCTGCTGTTTTAAGGTCAGCGGAAACATACACAGATAAATGAGCATAGTAAGTATGATAATGGATAACGCAATACTTTCCACTCCGAATGTATTGGAAAAGAACATATAGATTCCGTTCATGATCCATCCGAAAAATCGTGCGATCGGCCCGAGTATTTTTCCGGAATACTGTGTTAATACTATTTCTGTCACAAGAAAGCCCTCCTGAATTTATGGAACTGGATCATATCCACCTTTTGAAAAAGGATTACATCTCAATATTCTCCACGCCGCCAATGCGCCGCCTTTTACGGCACCATATTTTTCCACAGCCTGAAGCCCGTATGTCGAACAGGTCGGACAATACGGACATTTTGTTGTCTTCAGCGGTGACAAATATTTTCTATAAAATTTAATTAAAGCAATTAAAATTTTTTTCAAAATTATTCCATCTTCTTTTTCGTTCAAAGAAATTATTTTTCTGTACTTATTATTTTGTGAAGACGTCCAAGGTGTAACAGCGCACTTTCCACTTCACGATATGACACACTTTTTGCCGATACCCTTGCGACAACTACAATGTCCAAACCATTATTGAACATGTCCTCATGTAGTCTGTAACTTTCCCGGATCAATCGGGTAAGATGATGTCTTATAACACTATTTCCTACTTTTTTACTGACTGATATCCCTATTCTGTTACGATCTGTCTGATTTTCAAGAACATACATCACCAGAAGCCTGTTTGCATAAGACTTTCCTTTTTTGTATACATTCTGAAAATCTCTGTTCTTTTTTAATGATTCCATTCTGTTATCATGCCTGAAAGAAGAAGAAAAGACCACAAAAGCTGTGGCCTATGCTGATAATTTCTTTCTTCCTTTTAATCTTCTTGCAGCCAATACTTTTCTTCCGCCTGCTGTACTCATTCTTTTTCTGAAGCCATGCACTCTTTTTCTGGAGCATTTCTTCGGCTGAAATGTCATCTTCATCTTGGTATCCACCTCCTCTATGTTAAAAAACATCATTCTCAATTATATCAAAAAACCCTCTAAAGTCAAGCAAAACCTGCTTTTTTTTCACGTCCCTTATTTTAAAAGGCCGGAAGGTACCTTTCCACATATCAACATGAACACTATATATATAAGGTAGAAACCCATTTTATCTACATTTTGTACTTTTTGTGGACATGCTGTGGATATCCGCTTTTTTCCCTGTTTATATCCTGTTTGCGGGACTTTTCATTTTTCATCCGTTCGCGTCAGTTTGACCTTTAAATTAGCGTGAAAGCCCCTATTCCACATTTTAAACATTTCCCTTATCCCCTGTACCGTTCTTTCATTGCGTGTCTCATACCATCTTTTATCAAGAATTAACAATTGCTTATTTGACACTTTTAGTTTATTATAGAAAGTGTGTTATTTTGCTTTCTGCAATCCAGGGGCGAAATAGCACTTCTTGAGATACATAAAAAATGGAGATGGAACATGGAACAGATTTTAGAAAAATGGGATAAGATTTTACAGGAAGTAAAAGAAGAATATGAACTTACCGAAGTATCCTTCAACACATGGTTAAAACCGCTTTCTGTATCTGATGTACAGGGAGACAAGCTATACATCCTGGTTCCTCTGGAAAAAATGGCACGGGATTTCATTGAAAAGAAATATACGCTTCCGATCAAAGTCGCCGTCGCGAACCAGACCGGACAGGACTATGATATTTCTTTTATTTTGCCGGAGCAGGAGAAAAAGATCAAATCTTCCTATAATAAGAAACCCGCACCGACTTCCGGTACGACCGATATTTCAAATTTAAACCCGAATTATACGTTCGATACCTTTGTCGTCGGCAACAATAACCGTCTGGCCCATGCTGCTTCCCTTGCAGTTGCGGAGTCTCCGGGCGAAGTATACAATCCTCTGTTTTTATATGGAGGCGTGGGACTTGGCAAAACACATCTGATGCATTCCATCGCCCACTTCATTCAGGCAAACCGGCCGGAAGCAAAGATTTTATATGTTTCTTCCGAAAGTTTTACCAATGAACTGATCAATGCCATCCGTAACGGAAACAACACTGCAATGACAAAGTTCCGTGAAAAATACCGTAACATCGATGTTCTTCTGATCGATGATATTCAGTTTATCATTGGAAAGGAAAGTACCCAGGAGGAATTCTTCCATACCTTTAATGAGCTTTATCTGGCGGACAAGCAGATCGTAATATCCTCCGATAAGCCTCCAAAGGATATGGAAACCTTAGAAGAAAGGATTCGTTCCCGTTTTGAATGCGGACTTACCGCAGATATCGGTTCACCGGATTACGAAACCCGAATGGCAATTCTGCGCCGTAAGACCGAAACTGACAATTTTGAACTGGATGACGAGATTTTAAGCTATATTGCGAATAATATCAAATCCAATATCCGTGAACTGGAGGGTGCACTCAACAAACTGATGGCATTTTCCAATCTGGTACATACACCGATCACAATGGATCTCGCTGTGCGGGAGCTGCAGAATGTGATCTCACCGGACAAGCAGAATGAAGTGACACCTCAGCTTATCATAGATGTTGTGTCTGAACATTTTCAGATCACTCCGGAACAGATGAAATCCAAAAGCCGCAGCAGCGAGATTGCAAAGCCAAGGCAGATTGCAATGTACCTCTGTAAGAATATGACGGATATTTCCCTGGACGGTATTGGATCTCTTTTAGGCGGAAGAGATCACTCTACCATTATTCATGGTATCAAAAAAATCTCGGATGAATACGAATCCACGGAAGCAACACGCAGTTTGATCGACACAATAAAAAAGAAAATAAACCCTAATTAACAATTTTGGTTAGTTATCCACATTTTTTGTGGATAACTCGGTAAAATTGTGTGTAAATCTGTTGGACAAGGTGTGAAAAGTGTATTTTCTCTTTTTTGCATCAAAATCCTTATTCACATTTCATCCAGTTTGCATCCGCATGCTTTTCACATGGTTTTGCCCTTATATTTTTTTCTAAAACCCTTACGCGATCATGCTTACAGGAGTTATTAACTTATTAACAACACTTAAGACTAAGACTTTGAATTATTTTTATATTTATATCTATATGCCAGGAAGGAGTTTTACACATTATGAAATTGATCTGTTCTAAACAAAATTTACTTTATGGAGTTAATATTGTTTCGAAAGCAGTACCTACACGTACGACAATGGCTATTCTGGAATGTATTTTAATTGATGCTTCTGCAAATGAAATAAAACTGACTGCAAATGATATGGAACTCGGAATTGAAACAAAGATTGAAGGTCAGATAGAAGAAAGAGGAATCATTGCACTGGACGCAAAGATTTTTTCAGAGATCGTCCGTAAGTTACCGGACAGTGATGTAACAATCGAAACTGACAGTAATTTCAAGACAACGATCACCTGTGAAAAGGCAAAATTCAATATTGTAGGAAAATCCGGAGATGACTTCTCCTATATTCCATTTATTGAACGAAATGAATCTGTTCATATGTCACAGTTTACCTTAAAGGAAGTGATCCGTCAGACGATTTTTTCCATCGCCGATAACGACAACAATAAACTGATGACCGGTGAACTGTTTGAGATCAATGAAAATGAATTAAAAGTTGTTTCCCTGGACGGACACCGCATTTCTATCCGCAAGATTCAGTTAAAAGAGAACTATGAACACAAAAAAGTGGTCGTTCCCGGAAAAACATTACAGGAGATCAGTAAGATCCTTCCCGGAAATGCTGACTCTGAGGTAGATATTTATATTACAGACAATCATATTGTATTTGAATTTGATGATACGACAGTAGTTTCCCGTCTGATCGAAGGTGAATATTTTAAGATTGAGCAGATGCTTTCTTCCGATTATGAGACAAAGGTAAAGATCAACAAACGGGAGCTGCTTGACTGTATTGACCGTGCAACGCTTATGGTAAAAGAAGGAGACAAGAAACCGATCATCATGAATGTGACCGACGAGAGTATGGAACTTAAGATCAATTCTTTTATCGGTTCCATGAATGAGGAAATCGACATCAAAAAGGACGGAAAAGATATTCTGATCGGATTTAATCCGAAGTTCTTTATTGATGCACTTCGTGTCATTGATGACGAAGAAGTGACACTCTACATGGTAAATCCGAAAGCACCATGCTTTATCAAGGATGATGAGGAAAATTATATCTATCTGATTCTTCCGGTAAACTTTAATGCTGCGGCAAATTAAGGATGGGGCAAAAAATGAAAGAAGTAAAAATCAAAGATGAATTTATAAAACTTGGACAGGCAATGAAGCTTGGTGGTATGGTAGGCTCCGGTGTGGAAGCAAAGATCGTGATCACCGATGGAAAAGTGGAAGTAAACGGTGAGGTCGAATGCCGGAGGGGAAAAAAGCTTCATGACGGAGATATCGTTTCTTTTGATGGAGAGACGATAAAAATTGTAGGATGATCTTAAAATCTATTGAATTAAAGAATTTTCGTAATTACGAGGATCTGAATCTGAAATTTGATAGTGGAACCAATATTTTGTTCGGAGATAATGCCCAGGGAAAGACCAATATTCTCGAAGCTGCATATGTAAGCGGAACTACCAAATCCCACAAAGGCAGCAGGGATAAGGATATGATACGGTTTGGAGAAGATGAAGCCCATATCCGTACACTGGTTGAAAAGCAGGGAAAAGAGTATCAGCTTGATATTCACTTAAAGAAAAACCGCAGTAAGGGCATTGCCATAAATAAAGTGCCGATCAAAAAGGCGGGTGAATTATTCGGAATCCTGAACATGGTATTTTTCTCACCGGAGGATCTTAATATCATAAAAAACGGTCCGTCGGAGCGCAGGAGATTTTTGGATTCTGAAATATGTCAGCTCGATAAGATCTATTTATCGGATCTGACGAAATACAATAAGATCTTAATGCAGCGCAACCGGCTGTTAAAGGATATGATGTTTCGGCAGGAACTTTCCGAAACACTTCCGGTGTGGGATATGCAGCTTGTTGAATATGGAAAAAGGCTGATCCGGCGAAGAAGACAGTTCATTGAAGAACTGAGTGGAATCGTCACGGGGATACATAAAAATATTTCCGGAGACAAAGAGGAGCTGATCCTTAAGTATGAACCAAATATTGATGCTGAGTTTCTGGAGGATGAGTTAAACCGTGTCAGAGAAAAAGATAAAAAGTATGCGCAGACTTCAGTCGGACCGCATCGGGATGATATTTCCTTTTTCATCCATGACGTGGATATCCGAAAATTCGGTTCGCAGGGACAGCAGCGGACTTCGGCATTATCCTTGAAGTTATCGGAAATAGAACTGGTAAGGCAGACGATCCATGATACACCGGTTTTGCTTCTGGATGATGTATTATCCGAGCTTGACAGCAACAGACAGAATTATTTACTGAACAGTATACATGATATTCAGACTATGATCACCTGTACCGGTCTGGATGAATTTGTAAGAAACAGGTTTCAGATAGACAAAGTTTTTCATGTGATAGATGGACATGTAAGTGAGACAACAGAAATGTAGGGTAGTTTCCGTGAATAGGAGGATTTAGAATGAGTGCTGAATACGGAGCAGATCAAATTCAGATTTTGGAAGGATTAGAGGCAGTTCGTAAAAGACCGGGTATGTATATCGGCAGTACGTCTGCAAGGGGATTGCACCATCTGGTGTACGAGATCGTAGATAATGCCGTTGATGAAGCATTGGCAGGCGTTTGTAAAAATATCTATGTGACGATCAATGAAAATAATTCCATCACAGTGGAAGATGACGGACGTGGTATTCCGGTCGGAACGAATCACAAGGCAGGAAAATCTGCGCTGGAAGTTGTATTTACCGTGCTGCATGCAGGTGGTAAATTCGGTGGAGGAGGATACAAGGTTTCCGGCGGTCTGCACGGAGTTGGTGCTTCTGTCGTAAATGCATTGTCGAACTGGCTTACCGTAGAGGTATATCATGACGGAAAAATTTATTCGCAAAGTTATAAGCGCGGAAAAGCAGATGGTGAAGTAAAGGTGATCGGTGAGTGTGACAATGTAAAGCATGGAACAAAAGTTACGTTCAAACCGGATGATACGATTTTTGAGGAAACAGTCTATGATTTTGGAACTTTAAAGCAGCGTCTGCGTGAAACAGCATTTCTTACCAAGAATCTGCGTATCGTTTTGCGGGATAAAAGAGAAAATCCGGAGCGTGAGGAAGAATATCACTATGCCGGAGGTATCAAGGAATTTGTTACTTACTTAAACAAGAGCAAAGAAGCGCTTTATGAGCAGGTCATCTACTGCGAAGGCACACGTGACGGAGTATATGTGGAAGTTGCCATGCAGCACAACGATTCCTTTAACGATACGACCTTCAGCTTTGTAAATAATATCATTACTCCGGAAGGAGGTACGCATCTTGCCGGTTTCCGTAATGCAATGACGAAGACCTTCAATGCCTATGCAAAGGCAAACAAGATATTAAAGGATAATGAACCGCCGCTTACCGGTGATGATATCAGAGAGGGACTTACAGCAATCATCAGTATCAAGATCGAGGAACCTCAGTTTGAAGGACAGACCAAGCAGAAGCTCGGAAACAGTGAAGCAAGAGGAGCCGTTGATTCAGTGGTGAGTGAACAGCTTACTTACTTCTTAGAGCAGAATCCGGCAATTGCAAAGACCATCTGTGAAAAATCACTGCTGGCGCAGCGCGCCAGAGAGGCAGCCAGAAAAGCGCGTGATCTGACCAGAAGAAAAACGGCGCTCGAGGGCATGTCACTTCCGGGAAAACTGGCTGACTGCTCCGACAAAGATCCGAAAAACTGTGAAATATTTATTGTCGAGGGAGATTCTGCCGGCGGTTCCGCAAAAACAGCGAGAAGCCGTGCAACACAGGCAATTCTTCCGCTGCGTGGTAAGATCCTGAATGTGGAAAAAGCGAGACTGGATAAGATTTACGGAAATGCGGAGATCAAGGCAATGATCACAGCATTTGGTACCGGAATTCATGAGGATTTTGATATTTCAAAACTGCGTTACAACAAGATCATCATCATGACCGATGCCGATGTCGATGGTGCGCATATCAGTACCCTGATGCTCACCTTCTTATACCGATTCATGCCGGAGCTGATCAAACAGGGGCATGTTTATCTGGCACAGCCGCCTCTTTACAAGATCGAAAAAAATAAAAATGTATGGTACGCTTACAGTGATGAAGAATTGAATAAGATCCTCACTGAGATCGGACGTGACGGAAATAACAAGATCCAGCGTTACAAAGGTCTTGGAGAGATGGACGCTGAACAGCTCTGGGAGACTACCATGGATCCGGAAAAGCGTATTTTGAAGAAGGTTATTGTAGATGAGGAATCCTCTTCCGAAATAGATGTTACCTTTACCACTTTGATGGGAGATAAAGTAGAGCCAAGAAGAGAATTTATAGAAGCGAACGCAAAATACGTTCAGAATCTGGACGTATAGGAGGTTTAGGTAAATGGATGATAAAGTTTTTGATCAGATTCATGAAGTTGATTTAAAGAAAACAATGGAATCCTCTTACATCGATTATGCGATGAGTGTTATTGCATCCCGTGCACTGCCGGATGTAAGAGACGGCTTAAAGCCGGTACAGAGAAGAGTGTTGTACTCCATGATAGAGCTTAATAACGGTCCGGACAAGCCACATCGAAAATGTGCCCGTATCGTTGGTGATACCATGGGTAAATATCACCCGCACGGTGACAGCTCTATTTACGGAGCACTCGTAAATATGGCACAGGACTGGTCTACGAGATATCCGCTTGTAGACGGTCATGGAAACTTTGGTTCTGTCGATGGTGACGGAGCCGCTGCCATGCGATATACCGAGGCACGTTTGAGCAGGATCTCCATGGAAATGCTTGCGGACATCAACAAAGATACCGTAGATTTTATGCCAAACTTTGATGAGACGGAAAAAGAGCCGGTTGTACTTCCGGCGCGTTTCCCGAATCTTTTAGTAAACGGTACGACAGGTATTGCCGTTGGTATGGCAACCAATATTCCACCGCACAATCTGCGTGAAGTCATAAACGCGGTTGTTAAGATCATTGATAACCAGGTAAAAGAAGACCGTGGTACCGATATCGAGGAACTGCTCGAGATCGTAAAAGGACCGGACTTTCCGACTGGAGGAATGATCCTCGGAACTACAGGAATTAACGAAGCATACCGCACCGGCCGCGGAAAAGTGCGTGTCCGTGCCGTGACCAATATCGAACCGATGCAGAACGGAAAAAACCGTATTGTTGTAACGGAACTTCCGTATATGGTAAATAAGGCGAGACTGATCGAGAAGATCGCAGAGCTTGTCAAAGATAAAAAAATTGATGGTATCACAGATCTGCGTGATGAGTCGGATCGTCAGGGTATGCGTGTGTGTATCGAACTGCGCCGTGACGCAAATCCGAACGTGGTATTAAATCTTTTATTTAAGCATACACAGCTTCAGGATACGTTTGGTGTGACGATGCTCGCACTGGTAAATAACGAGCCGAAGGTATTAAACCTCGGTGAAATGTTAAACTATTATCTGATGCATCAGGAAGATGTCGTAACCAGACGTACCAAATACGACTTAAACAAGGCAGAAGAAAGAGCACATATTTTAAAAGGCTTGTTGATCGCACTCGATAATATCGATGAAGTTATTAATATTATCCGTTCCAGCAAAAATGCGCAGGAAGCAAAAGACAGGTTGATCGAGCGCTTTGCATTATCCGATGCACAGGCACAGGCAATCGTTGACATGCGTCTGCGTGCACTGACCGGTCTGGAAAGAGAAAAGATCGAAACCGAATATGCCGATCTCATGGCAAAAATTGAGGAATTGAAGGCAATCCTTGCAGATAAGAAAAAACTGCTTGGTGTCATCCGTGAAGAAATTCTTGCAATTGCAGACAAATATGGTGATGATAGAAGAACTTCCATTGGTTATGATGAATATGATATTTCCATGGAAGACCTGATTCCGGTGACCAATACCGTGATCACCATGACAAAGCTTGGCTATATCAAGCGGATGAGCGTGGATAATTTCCGCAGCCAGCATCGCGGCGGCAAGGGAATCAAGGGAATGGAAACGATAGAGGATGACTATATCGAGGAACTTTTAATGACGACCTCACACCATTACCTGATGTTCTTTACCAACATGGGAAAAGTGTACCGCATGAAAGCGTATGAGATTCCGGAAGCGGGAAGAACTGCAAGAGGAACGGCGATCATTAACCTTTTACAGCTTCAGCCGAATGAAAAAATAACGGCCGTCATTCCGATCCGCGAGTATGAAGAAGGCAATTATCTGTTTATGGCAACGAAAAACGGAATTGTGAAAAAGACACCAATCACAGATTATGCAAATGTCAGAAAAACCGGACTTGCGGCGATCAATCTCCGCGATGATGACCAGTTGATCGAAGTAAAGAAGACGGATAATACGAAAGACATCATTCTGGTGACAAAATTTGGACAGTGTATCCGTTTTCATGAGACAGATGTCCGAAGCACCGGAAGAACATCAATGGGTGTAATTGGTATGAATCTGACAGACGGTGATGAAGTAGTCGGCATGCAGATGAATACCCAGGGAGATGCACTCCTTATTGTTTCCGAAAAAGGTCTTGGAAAGGCAACACTCATGACAGAATTTACGCCTCAAAACCGTGGCGGAAAAGGTGTAAAGTGCTACAAGATTACAGAAAAAACCGGAAATATCATTGGTGTAAAGGCGGTAAACCAGGACAGTGAGATCATGCTGATCACAACAGAGGGTATCATTATCCGGATGAAGGTAGAGGATATTTCACTGCTCGGAAGAGTTACCTCAGGTGTTAAATTAATTAACATGGATGAAGATATTACAGTTGCAAGTATTGCAAAGGTAAGGGAAGACAAATCTCTGGTTTCTCAGGAAGAAGTCGAAGAAACAGAAGATGACGAATCCAAAAGTGAAAAATAAATTATAAGGCAGTAAAATCCGACAGCCTGCAGTTGCAGGCTGTCGATTTCAAAATAAATAAAAGTATAAGCAGATTGTATTTTTATTTATATTGAAATCAGGGGGAAGAAAAATGCCAACAACATTATATGAAGTATTGTGGATTTTTATTATTTATGCCTTTATCGGCTGGTGCTCGGAGGTATCCTATGCAGCGCTGGATCGGGGAATTTTTGTAAACCGCGGATTTCTAAATGGTCCGTACTGTCCGATTTATGGGATTGGTGTGCTGACTGTGGTCGTGGTTCTGACACCTTTAAAAAGAAATCTGCTCTTGCTTTATGTGGGTTCCTTCTTACTCACTTCCATACTGGAATTTCTGACGGGACTTATCCTGGAAAAAGTATTTCACAATAAATGGTGGGATTATTCCGATAAACCCTATAATATTATGGGTTATGTGTGCCTGAAATTTTCAATTTTCTGGGGTTTTGCCTGTACATTTATTATGCTCATCATTCATCCGATTATTTATACATTCATCAAATATTTTCCAAAAACACCGGGAATGATATTGCTTACTGTTATATTATGCGTGTTTGTGACAGACTGTTGTGTAACGGTTGCCACAATCTTAAAATTTAACAGGAGACTTGCTGCGATCAATGAAATATCAAAGAAGATTCATGTTATTTCAGATCAGATCGGTGAGAATATCTACGAAAATGTAACAGATGCGATCGAGAAAAAGGAAAAATTTGAGGAAGAGCATGAAGATCTGTTAAATGGTATCGAAGATAAAAAGCTGTTGTTGAATGAAAATGTAGAAGAACTGAAAGGTCAGATTGAAACCTTAAATCAGGAATACAAAAGACTGCTTGAGGAGAAAAAATTTGGATTTGAACGTCTGTTAAAGGCATTCCCGGATATGAAATCAAAAGAAAATAATGAGATCCTTGCAGCTATGAAAAAGATACATTTAAAAGCACTCAGGGAAAAAATGAAAAAATTCAGAAAGGATAGAGAAGTATGATAAGATCAATCGACACAGCGGAAATCACATCAAACATCAAAGAAATGTGTATCCGTGCAAATCATTATCTGTCACCTGATATGGAGGCTGCACTGGAAAAAGCGGCAGACACGGAAAAGTCACCTCTTGGCAGAAAAATATTAGGACAGCTGGAAGAAAACATGGAGATTGCGGATAAGGAAGTGATACCGATCTGCCAGGATACCGGAATGGCGGTTATTTTTATGGAAATCGGCCAGGATGTTCATTTTGAAGGACAAAATTTGGAGGATGCGGTCAACGAAGGAGTGCGTCAGGGTTATACAGAAGGGTATCTTAGAAAATCTGTTGTAAAAGATCCGCTGATCCGGGAAAACACAAAGGACAATACACCGGCAGTCGTGCATTATTCCATTGTTTCCGGAGATAAAGTAAAGATAACCGTTGCACCAAAGGGATTTGGAAGCGAAAACATGAGCCGTATCTTTATGTTAAAGCCGGCGGACGGAATTGAAGGAGTAAAAGAAGCGATTCTCACCGCTGTAAGAGATGCAGGGCCGAATGCCTGTCCTCCGATGATCGTCGGAGTTGGAATCGGAGGAACATTTGAAAAATGTGCGCTGCTTGCAAAAAAAGCGCTGACCAGAAATGTAAATGAGCATTCGGATATTCCTTACGTAAAAAATCTGGAAGAAGAAATGCTTGAAAAAATCAATCATCTCGGCATCGGACCGGGAGGACTCGGCGGAACAACAACGGCCCTTGCCGTGAACATCAATACCTATCCTACCCATATTGCCGGTCTTCCGGTTGCAGTCAATATCTGCTGTCACGTCAACCGCCATATCGTAAAAGAACTTTAATTTCTGACATAGGGAGGATAAAAAATGGATAAGCACATAAACACACCGATTACAGAAAAAGTTACGGCAGATCTGCATGCAGGAGATTATGTATATATTACAGGAACAATCTATGTTGCCAGAGATGCTGCCCATAAAAGGATGATGGAAGTTTTAGATGCAGGGAAAGAACTGCCAATTGACATAAAAGATGCCACAATCTATTATATGGGACCGTCACCTGCAAGAGAGGGAAGACCGATCGGTTCTGCAGGGCCTACCACAGCAAGCCGGATGGACAAATATGCACCGCGGCTGTTGGACCTCGGAGAAAAAGCAATGATCGGAAAAGGAAAACGGACAAAAGAAGTCATTGATGCAATTGTGCGCAATCATGCGGTGTATTTTGCGGCAGTTGGTGGAGCGGGAGCATTGCTTTCCAAGTGTATCACAAAATCAGAAGTGGTCTGTTATGATGATCTTGGAGCAGAAGCAATCCGTAAAATAGAAGTGGAAAATTTTCCGGTTATTGTCGTAATTGATTCGGAAGGCAACAACTTATATGAGACAGCAATACTGGAATGGTCGCAGGAAAAATAAAAAGAAAAACATAATATTTGAAATACTTAAAAAAAGTAGAAATAAATGATTGACAAAAGGGGAATTATTTAGTAATATAATCTATGCGTCACAAAGAACGCAAATAATTTCATACTTATTCATATATTCAGGAGAAATACTCAAGAGGCTGAAGAGGCGCCCCTGCTAAGGGTGTAGGTCGGGTAACCGGCGCG
>CAKRLC010000031.1 GCA_934358955.1 uncultured Roseburia sp.
GACACTGAAATCCCGGTTATATGGGAAGATAATCAGACTGTGCAAGAACTTATGGAAGAAGCTGGCAAAGGTGATATCGTAGTGCAGATGTCTATGTATAGCGACAATGAGCAGGTTGGTTCTCTGGGAAAAAGTTATACAAAAAATGATGAGCAGATAACTACTCATAGCGGTGATATAGTTCTATACAGTGGAGACAAAATAGTAGTGTTTTATGGATCAAATTCATGGGCATATACCAGACTGGGGAAAATGAATATTCCAGAAGGTGATGTGACAGAACTTTTGTCAAATGGGGATATCACTTTGAAAATAGTAATTGCGAAATAGTGAGTAAATCAGAATGTTGTTTTCTATTGCAAGGAAATCGACAAGTTCCAGTTGTGCGATAATCAGTTGACGGCGTGTGGTCAGGCCGGAGAAAATTGGTTTAACTAAGGGTTCTCTTACCAGATAACGTCAGGGGAAGAAATGCTTGCAAGGTTTACATCAGCAGTTGCAATCAGTTTCGCCTACCAGATAATACCAGAGTGAAACAAGTCTGATTCGACGCAGAATGAAAAGATTTGATGAAAAATGATCAATTCCGATGCCTTTGGAAGAGAAAAAAGAATAGATTTGAGAGAAAAAGACATCGAATTCATTAACAAAGTGGAAAATCGATGCTTTTGCCTTTCAAAAGCGGCTGTGATATGAGAAAACAGCCAGGGATATTGAGTAAGGGACCTTCACTTTGAGGCAAGAAAAGCATCGAATAAGAAAACTTTTTTAAATACCGATGCCAGCGACAGCATCGGAAAATGATATGAAATAGAAATCGTGGATTACTTCTATAGCCGTAATCCTTTAATGTCTTTCATACGAGATAAGATGGTATTACAACTGCAGCTGATAACGCCAGGCAGTGCATCGATGACAGTGTGCAGGAAGTGTTCCATTTCATCGCTTGATGAAGCAACGGCATGTACATGCAGTTTGTCTCTTCCTGTGACACGGTAAATCTGTGTGACAGTATCATTTTTAAGTAATATATCTGTCACCTGGGATAAATGGTCTGGCTTTGTTTCAATTTCAAAATAGCAGGATACCGCACCGTTTATTTTTTGAGGATTTATGATGGTTGTATATTCTTCAATTACCCCTTTCTTCTCCAAAGCCTGAATCCGGGCTTTTACTGCAACTCTGGAAATACCGATTTTTTCACCGATATCCGAGTAAGAGAATCGTGCATTTTCTATCAGTAACTGGATAATCTTCTGATCCAGTTCATCTAAACCGTTCAGGTACATAAGTGCCCCTCCTGTAAAATCATATCCTTTGGATAGTAGTTTTTCTTAAATATCATATCATTTATGCCACTAAAAGTAAAAGGCAGATTGACTTATTCGTGGTAACTGCATATAATTGTTCCGTAACGAAACTTAAAACTTACGTTTTGAAGATGAGAGATGACTTTTCGTGAAGGGATGAATAAGTAAAATTATGAAACAAAGTTACAATAAGAGAATGTCAAAAGAGGAGTATTTGATTACCGATGCGCCCCTGAAAGCGCTGACGGTTTTTGCAATGCCGATGATTCTCGGCAGTTTTTTTCAGCAGGTATACAATATGGCTGACTCCATTATCGTCGGCCAGTTTGTGGGTTCCGCTGCACTTGCAGCTGTCGGTGCCTGTGCAGCACTGACCAATGTTTTCATTTGTGTGGCGCTGGGAGCCGGTGTCGGCGCCGGTGTGCTTGTGAGCCGCTATTTTGGTGCCAGGGAGTATGGAAAAATGAAAACCATCGTGTCAACGTCTTTGCTTAGCTTTTTAATTCTGAGCATAGCGCTTGGTATTTTTGGCTTTTGCTTTTCCCATTCGATGATGAGTGCGTTGCAAACGCCTGTTGATATACTGGATGATGCAGTGTTGTATTTGCGGGTCTATTTTGTGGGCTTTCCATTTTTGTTTATGTACAACATTCTTTCAACGATGTTCACTTCCATAGGCGAATCAAAAATCCCACTGGGACTTTTGATATTTTCGTCAATCTTAAACATTTTTATGGATCTTTGGATGGTAGCCGGACTTGATCTCGGCGTGTTCGGTGCGGCACTTGCAACACTGATCGCGCAGGGCATTTCGGCCGTGTTTTCGTTTTTGATTTTCTTTTGTCGGATGAGGCGATATAAGAGTACGTTTCATCGATTTGACTGGCGGGAGCTGCATTCCATGCTTCGGATCGCTGTTCCGTCAGTTTTGCAGCAGTCTACGGTGTCCATTGGTATGATGATCGTACAGGCGGTTGTAAATCCTTTCGGCACACAGGCACTCGCAGGATATGCGGCGACGATGCGGGTAGAGAATGTTTTTTCTCTGATTTTTGTATCCATCGGAAACGCAGTTTCGCCATATGTTTCCCAGAACCTTGGTGCAAACAAACCACAGCGTATCAAAAAAGGCTACCAGGCTGCATTGGTGCTGGATGCATGCTTTGCAGCCATTGCATTTCTCATTATTGCGACGCTGCAAACGCAGATTTCCTCGCTATTCCTTGGAAAGGATGGAACAGCCCTGGCCTATCAGGTATCCGGGGATTATATGAGATGGCTTAGCTATTTCTTCATCTTTATGGGAATTAAAATGGCAACCGACGGAGTTCTTCGTGGTCTGGGGATCATGCGCCCGTTCCTCATTGCAAACATGGTAAACCTCGCGATCCGTCTGTCCGTTGCTTTGATTTGTGCACCGCGTTTTGGTATTGCATTTGTCTGGCTTGCTGTACCGGCTGGCTGGTTTGCAAATTTTTTAATATCCTATGCGGCTCTCAGAAAATCATGGCCGACGGATAAAGAAGTACTATTGTAATAACTAAAAACAAATTTATAAGGAGGACTTTATATTATGAACGATAAATGTGTGGTATTGAATGCAAAGAAAATGAATTTTGATGGAAAGCTGGATTTTTCCATCTTATCTTCTGATGTTACAGTATACGATGATACGACAGAACAGCAGTTGTCAGAGCGTATTCAGGGCGCAGATATCATTGTAACAAAGGAGATGTCTGTAAGTGCAGAAATGATACAGAGATTTCCGGAATCTGTGAAACTGATCTGTGAGGCAGGGACAGGATATAATAATATTGATCTTGAGGCAGCACGAAAGAGGGGGATTACAGTCTGCAACATCCCGGCATATAGCACAGAACGTGTGGCACATACTGCGATCATGATGATTTTGAATCTGAGCTCTGCAATGCAGGTACAGATGAAGATGTTAGCATGTGGAAATCATGACAATTTTACCAGAAATCTTCAGGTTCCTCATGTTGAGGTGAACGGTAAAACACTTGGTATTATAGGTGCGGGACATATTGGCAGGAAAGTCATACAGATCGCACAGGCGTTGGATATGAATATACTTGTGTACACCAGGACACCGAGAGAGGATGAGAAAGGGATCCGTTATGTATCGCTTGAGGAATTACTTACAAACAGTGATTACGTTTCCCTGCATTGTCCATTGACAGAAAGTACAAAGCATATGATCAACAAAGAGACTTTATCGCTTATGAAGCCATCCGCATTTATCATTAATACGTCAAGAGGTGCGCTTATTGATGAGGCTGCTCTGATAGAGGCATTGGAAAATGGTACGATCGCAGGAGCCGGACTTGATGTTCAGGAAATTGAGCCACCTAAGGAGAATAGTCCTCTTTATACTATGGATAATGTTCTTTTGACCCCACATATGGGATGGAAAGGACTTGAGACAAGACAGCGGCTGGTTTCCATTCTGGCAGATAATATAAAGAAGTTTATGGGAGGAAATCCAATCAATGTTGTATCAGGTCGATAGTAGCTGGTATAATAAATTATAAAATCTGTAGACCAGTATGTGGAGAAGAAAAGCAATGAAAAAGGTATTGATTATTTCAAGCTCACCTAGAAAAAAAGGTAATTCACAAATTTTATGTGAGCAGTTCCAAAAAGGAGCAGAAGAAAAAGGGCATCAGGTGAAAATCATACGGATCATGGAGCAGAATATAGGCTTTTGCAGAGCCTGTGATGGCTGTATGAGAAATGGTGGCACCTGTGTATTAAAAGATGATATGGCTGAAAACTTGAAACTGTTTCAGGAGGCAGATGTACTTGTACTGGCTACTCCGGTTTATTTTTATGGAATCAGCGCCCAGATGAAGACCTTTATTGACCGTACATATCCTATCTGGCAGCATCTGGGTAAAAAAGAGGTTTACTATATTATATCAGCTGGTCTGGGTGAGGACATTATTGAAAGATCGCTTGGTGATCTGAATGGTTTTGTAGAGCATCTGGAAGAATACAAGATTGCAGGAAAGATATATGCGGCAAACGTGATGGATGCTGGATTGGTCAGAAATCAAAGTATTTTTCAAAAAGCCTATGATATGGGATATTCTATTCTATAGACTTAATTGTGTCAGCTTACATGTATTCTTGGAGCAAAAATGACTGGAATGTTGAATGGTTGCTATTTATTGCAGAAATGTATATAAATGTAATATAATATATTAAAAGGCATTAAAATATTTTAAGGTGAGGAGTGTGATCGCATGAAAAGAAAAGTTGCTTTATCGGTAGCGTTTGTCATAAGTCTTATGCCAATGTTGTTGAATCAATATGGCGGTCACAAAGGGATACAGGAAATCACAGGACTCATAAATTTACTCAATCCCATCGGAATCGTGTCAGTACTCCTGTTTGCAGCAGGTGTATGGATACCTTTTAAGAAACAGGTCATCGGTAAATATATCGGTATGATGGGAACGATTGGCATTGTTATTTCGGAATTGTATGAGTTCTTCATATGGCATGTGCAGACGATCACCGGTAAGACAAGTATACAGCTAAGCATTCAATTTGCATTTCTGGAGTTTTATATTGGCTTGGCAGTTTCTGTCGCGATGGTGATTTTTTACCTGGTTATGGTAGAAAAAAG
Source organism: uncultured Roseburia sp. (assembly GCA_934358955.1). Classification (GTDB taxonomy): domain Bacteria; phylum Bacillota; class Clostridia; order Lachnospirales; family Lachnospiraceae; genus Roseburia. Next base: position 4,963 of record CAKRLC010000031.1, read on the forward strand.
AATAAAATAAAAATTTTTACAAGAGCCATCAGAGCAATTCTGGTGGCTTTTCTGTCCGAAAATATGTGAAATTTCATTGATTCATATGTAAGATTGTAATACAATATTCTGATATGGATTCGGGTGTCAAAAGGTCTGCATCTTAGCTTAGAATGTCAAATTGCACAAAAAAATATTTCAAGTTTCATTGTGCAAAACATTCCGATAAGCCTCTGAAAGCGTGAATCGTGTTCAGCAGAGACTTCCACGCTTCATGAGTCTTATCTCCATTGCACAAAGAGAAACTTTCCATATTTCTTTTGTGCAATTTGTCAATAAAGATTATGAAACAGACCTTTTGACACCCGAATCTGATATGGTAATTGCACGAAAAATAGTTCTTTCATAGGAGGAAAGTGACATGAAACAGGATACGCTTGAGGGCAGGGCCAAAACAAAAAACGGTGTGAAGCGGCTTGTTTTTTCGGGGGTCTGTATTTTGCTGGAAGCTGTTTTTATTATCAGTCTGATCACAAAGTTAAATGATTATGCAGAGATCATTAACCTGCTGACGAGGCTGGCAGGCGTTGTATTGGTGCTGGCGCTGTATGCGTCGAATCAGACTTCGTCCATGAAAATGCCATGGGTGATATTAATCCTTGTTTTCCCGGTCATGGGTGTTGGATTATATCTTTTGATCGGTTTAAATGGTGGAACACATAAAATGCGGGAACGCTATGAGGAGATTGACAGCACGTTGCTGCCACTGCTTCCGGATCATAAGGAAGAACTTGAGACCTTAAAAGAAAAAATCCCAAAAGCCGGAAATATTTCAGAATATATCTGGAGAAATGCAAAATATCCGGTTTATCAGAATACGGATGTTACCTATTATAATGAAGCAATTAAGGGACTAGAGGCGCAGCTGGAAGACCTTTCAAAAGCGGAGCATTTTATTTTTATGGAATATCATGCAATCGAAGACGCACAGGCATGGCACAGAATCCAAAATGTTTTGGAAGAGCGTGTGAAGGCTGGTGTAGAGGTTCGCGTCTTTTATGATGATATGGGTTCCATTGGATTTATCAATACGGACTTTATCAAAAAAATGGAAAAGGTAGGGATTCATTGCAAGGTATTCAATCCGTTTACACCAGGATTAAATGTTTTCCTGAATAACCGCGACCACCGAAAAATCACAGTGATCGATGGAAAAGTGGGATTTACGGGAGGATATAACCTTGCGAATGAGTACTTTAACCTGACACATCCTTATGGACAGTGGAAAGATACCGGCATACGACTGGAAGGAGAGGCTGTCCAGTCATTGACGGTTACGTTCTTGGAAATGTGGAATGCAGCCAGCAAAAAAGAAAACAACGATACGGATTTTGGAAAATTTCTGGTCAAGTCAGACTATCAGGCAAAAGAGACAGGATTTGTCCAGCCGTATGCGGACAGCCCAATGGATAATGAACAGGTAGGGGAAGAGGTCTATATTAGTATGGTAAATAAAGCAGAAAAATATTGCTGGTTTATAACACCGTATCTGATCATCACGGATGAAATGACGCATGCCATGTGTCTGGCAGCAAAGCGCGGGGTGGATGTCAGGATCATTACACCGGGCATCCCGGATAAGAAGCTGATTTACAGTGTTACCCGTTCTTTTTACCATGGACTGGTAAAAAACGGTGTGCGCATTTACGAGTGGACACCGGGATTTTGCCATGCAAAAATGAGTGTTGCAGATGACTGCATGGCGACCTGCGGAACGATCAATTTGGATTACAGAAGTCTGTACCATCATTTTGAAAATGGATGCTTTATGGCAGATAATAAAGCAGTTCTGGATATAAAACAGGATCTGACAGAAACATTAAAGGAATGCTGTGAAGTTACAGAAAAATATAAGACAGGCCGAAGTGCATATTTACGCCTGGGACAGTTGTTTATGAGATTGTTTGCGGGGTTGCTGTGATAGATTCACGCTTTCAGAGGCTTATCGGAATGTTTTGCACAATGAAACTTGCAATATTTTTTTGTGCAATTTGACATCATAAACTTAAATGCAGTCCTTTTCAAAACAAGTTGTTGTAAAAAGCCGTGCATAGTTATAAAATAGTAAAAAGCCGCATGAAGGGTTTTGCGCCCAAAATTAAGATAGCAGCAGGAAACAGATAGAAACAGAAATTTCTTAAGAAATAGAGGGAAAATTATGGTATTACATCCAATTATTACAAGCTTGCTGGAAACCGATATGTACAAGTTTTCCATGGGACAGTGCATATATCATCAGTATTCAGATTATAAAACAACATGGTCTTTTAAGTGCAGAAATACAGACGTCCACTTTACACATGAGATGGTAGAGGAGATCAAAGCGCAGATCAGGGCATACTGCGGACTGCGTTTTACAGAAGAAGAGTTAAAGTATCTGAATGCGGTCAAATGGATGAAGGGAAGCTATGTGGATTTCTTGAGACTGTGGCAGCCACGTTATGAGGATTTTGTGATCACAGAAGATGCGCCTTGCGGTCTGACGATCGAGACATTCGGAACCTGGCTGAATACATCTATGTATGAGATCCCGGCACTTGCCATCGTCAATGAAGTGTACTTTAGAATGGCATATAATTATGAAGAACTGCTCGACAGCTTTGAAAGACGTCTGGATGAAAAAATTGATTTATTAAAAGATGGAACCTATAAGCTCGGATTATTCAGTGAGTTTGGGTTAAGACGGAGACTTTCTGCACAAGCGCAGGAGCTTGCAGTCAGAAAGCTGAATGAGAATCAGTATCCGGGTTCGAAGTTTGTCGGAACATCGAATGTTTATCTGGCAAAAAAATATGGAATCACGCCAGTTGGAACCATGGCACATGAGTGGATCATGTGTGTCGGACAGGGAAATCACAAGCACAATCCAGCTTATTCAAACTGGTATGCATTAGATGCCTGGATAAAGGAATATGGAATCTTAAACGGAACAGCTCTGACAGATGCGATCACAACAGATTGTTTCTTAAGAGATTTCCAGTTGACATATGCAACCTTATTCTCAGGTGTGCGTCATGATAGTGGGGATCCGTTTGAATGGGGCGAGAAGATGATCCACCATTATGAGAAGCTTGGAATCGATCCGAAGACAAAAACGCTGTTGTTCAGTGACAGCCTGGATTTTGAGAGAGCAAATGAGATTGCTGCTTATTTTAAAGGCAGGGTGAAAGTGGCATTTGGAATCGGAACTTATATATCAAATGATACAGATGAACCGGCATTGAACATTGTTATGAAAACTACAAAATGTAATGGCATGGATGTCGCTAAGATTTCAGATACAGCCGGAAAAGGAATGTGCAAAAATCCGGAGTATGTTGAGTATCTCCAGCGGTGTATCAGCTGGCGAATGGAGAATGACCGATAGCATTTGCGAAAGGGGGATTTTTAAATGCAGAATTATTCAGGGGAAGTTGGACTGCAGTATCATCTTCAGATCAGACCGGGGGACGTCGGAAGATATGTGATCCTGCCGGGAGATCCGAAACGGTGTGAGAAGATCGCAAAGCATTTTGAGGATGCGAAGCTTGTTGCTGACAGCAGGGAATTTGTAACGTATACGGGGTACCTTGATGGGGAAAAGGTGAGTGTGACGTCGACCGGTATCGGTGGCCCATCGGCAACGATCGCAATGGAAGAGTTGGTGCAGTGCGGAGCGGATACCTTTGTCCGTGTTGGCACCTGTGGCGGGATCGAGCTGGATGTAAAAGGCGGAGATATTGTTGTGGCAACCGGTGCAGTCCGGATGGAAGGCACCAGCAGAGAATATGCGCCGATCGAGTATCCGGCAGTGGCAGATCTTGAGGTGACCAATGCACTTGTTGCAGCTGCAAAAGAGTTGGGATATACGTATCACACAGGAGTTGTCCAGTGCAAAGATGCATTTTATGGACAGCATGAGCCGGAGAGGATGCCGGTAAGCTATGAGCTTATGAACAAATGGGAAGCATGGAAGCGGATGGGGTGTAAGGCTTCCGAGATGGAGTCTGCAGCACTTTTTATTGCAGCATCCCATTTAAGAGTACGTTGTGGATCTGATTTTCTTGTTATGGGAAATCAGGAAAGAAATGCACTGGGTATGGAGAACCCGATCGTGCATGATACAGAGTCTGCGATCAAAGTCGGAGTGGAAGCACTCCGTAAGCTGATCAGAGCAGACCGGGAAAAATAAAAGAGCATGTCAGAAGGGGTATAGAGCATGGGAGTAAAAAAATATAAACGAATATTTACCATTGTGATCGATTCATGTGGAATCGGAAATGCAAAAGATGCAGCAGATTATCATGATGCAGGAGCAGATACCCTTGGACATATTGCTGCAACAATGGGAAATCTAAACCTTCCAAACTTGCAGCGCCTTGGAGTTGCAAACCTGAAGGAGCTGAAAAATCTTGCTCCGGTGGAAAAGCCATTGGCGTATTATACAAAGATGAATGAAGCAAGCACCGGAAAGGACACGATGACCGGACACTGGGAAATGATGGGACTTCATATTACAACGCCGTTCCAGACATTTACGGAGACAGGATTTCCAAAGGAACTGATTGAGGAATTAGAGAAGAGAACCGGGCATAAGGTGATCGGAAATAAGAGCGCGAGTGGAACCGAGATTTTAGATGAGCTTGCCGAGGAAGAGATCGCAACCGGACATATGATCGTGTATACATCCGCAGACTCCGTACTTCAGATTTGTGGAAATGAGGAGACGTTCGGATTAGATGAGCTGTACCGGTGCTGTGAGATCGCCCGCGAACTTACGATGAAGGACGAGTGGAAAGTAGGGCGTGTCATAGCAAGACCCTATGTAGGACGGAAAAAAGGTGAGTTCAAACGGACGAGCAACCGCCATGACTATGCATTAAAACCATATGGAAGAACCGCATTGAATGCATTAAAGGATGCAGGATATGATGTCATCTCTGTTGGAAAGATCAATGATATTTTTGACGGAGAGGGAATCACAGAATCAAACAAATCTAAAAGCTCCGTACATGGCATGGAGCAGACAATCGAGATTGCAGGAAGGGACTTTACAGGGCTTTGCTTTGTCAATCTCGTTGACTTTGATGCGCTCTGGGGACATCGCAGAAATGTAAAAGGCTATGCCCAGGAGTTAGAACGGTTTGATGTGAAGCTGGGAGAACTGTTAAAGGTTCTGCGTGAGGATGATCTGCTCATCCTTACAGCGGATCATGGAAATGACCCGACCTATACCGGAACAGACCATACAAGGGAGCAGGTTCCGCTGATCGCTTATTCGCCGTCTATGAAAGAATCCGGCAGGCTGGAAGATACAGATACGTTCGCGGTGATCGGGGCTACGATCGCAGATAATTTTGAAGTAAAGATGCCGGAAAATACGATAGGAACATCGCTGTTGGAGAAGCTGATATAAGCGATGTACAGGGAGGAAAATAAAAAAATGGATAAAAATGAAGTTTTAAAAAAAGTTGACCACACATTATTAGCGCAGACTGCTACATGGGCAGAGATCCGTCAGATCCTTGACGATGGGATCAAATATGGCTGTGCTTCCGCATGTATTCCGGCTGCTTATGTAAAACAGGCAGCAGAATACGTAGAAGGAAAGCTTCCAATCTGCACTGTGATCGGATTTCCAAATGGATATCATACAACTGCGACCAAAGTATTTGAGACAAAGGATGCGATCGCAAATGGAGCTTCTGAGATCGACATGGTCATCAACATCGGATTTTTGAAAGATGGAAGATATGAAGAAGTAGAAGATGAGATCCGTCAGATCCACGAAGCCTGTGATGGAAAGATCTTAAAAGTGATCATCGAAACCTGTCTGCTCACAGAAGAGGAGAAGGTAAAGATGTGCGAGATCGTGACAAATGCAGGAGCTGAATATATTAAAACTTCTACCGGTTTCTCTACATCCGGAGCAACCTTTGCTGACGTAGAGCTGATGAGAAAGCATGTTGGTGCGGATGTAAAAGTAAAAGCAGCAGGTGGAATCTCATCGTTTGATGATGCAGAAGAGTTTATCAGACTTGGAGCAGACCGACTTGGAACAAGCCGTCTTGTAAAGATTATGAAAAATACAGATACCGGAATGGGATATTAAATTTTGCATCAGGGAGAACATTATGTTATAATTCCTACATTGTACTTTTTAATGAGAGGAATTATAGAAAATGTTACAAACGATAGAACAAGTCAACAGTGTTGTGAATAATTTTATTTGGGGCGTGCCGGCAATGATCTGCATTATCGGTGTGGGAATGTATTTAAGTATCCGAACCGGATTTTTGCAGATACGGAAGTTCCCTTATTCTATGAAGATCACATTGGGACGTATGTTGAGAAAAAGAGAGGCATCGGACGGAGCTCTTACGCCGTTTCAGGCGGTATGCACCGCACTTGCAGCGACCGTTGGAACCGGTAATGTCGCAGGAGTAGCAGGCGCGATCGCCATCGGAGGACCGGGAGCTGTTTTCTGGATGTGGATCTCAGCGATTCTCGGTATGTGTACCAAGTTCTCAGAGGTCACACTGGCAGTATATTTCCGAGAGACAAATGCAAACGGAGAGTTGGTGGGTGGACCAATGTATTACATTAAAAATGGTCTGAAGAAACAGTGGCTGTGGCTTGCATATCTTTTCTCGGCATTTGGCGTTCTGACTGTATTTGGAACAGGAAATGCAACGCAGGTAAATACGATCACAACAGCGATCGACTCTGCACTTTATAACTTTAACCTTCTTTCCAGGGAGGCAGCACCAACTTTAAATCTGATCCTTGGAATCATTTTAGCAGTGCTGATCGCGTTGATTTTAATTGGTGGGATCAAAAGAATCGGACAGGTGACAGAGAAGCTTGTGCCTTTTATGGCGATTATTTATATCTTACTTGCCATCGGAGTTGTGCTCATTAATTTCAGAGCAATCCCAACGGTATTTGCTTCCATTTTTGAAGGTGCATTTAATCCGGCTGCAGTGACAGGCGGAGCAGTAGGAAGCTTTTTCATGAGTATGAAAAAAGGTGTTTCCAGAGGTATTTTTTCAAATGAAGCAGGACTTGGAACCGGATCGATTGCACATGCCTGTGCGGATACGAAAAAGCCGGTAAAACAGGGATTCTTCGGAATCTTTGAAGTGTTTGTGGATACAATCGTTATCTGTACATTGACAGCATTAGTTATTTTATGCAGCGGTGTTCCGGTTGGATACGGTGAGGCTGCAGGTGCAGAGCTTACGATCAGTGGATTCACTTCCGTTTATGGAGGATGGGTTTCTATTTTTACAGCGATTGCAATGTGCTGTTTTGCATTTTCCACGATCATTGGCTGGGGACTTTATGGAACCAGATGTATCGAGTTCTTATTCGGAACGCGTGCAAACAAGCCATTTATGATTTTATATGCGCTTGTTGCAATCGTTGGTGCGACCATGAACCTCGGATTAATGTGGAATATTGCTGAGACATTTAACGGTCTTATGGTGATTCCAAACTTAATTGCCGTATTCTTATTATCCGGTGTTGTTGTGAAGCTGGTGAAAGAGTATTTTGAAGGGGAAGGAAAAGAAAAATAGTTACCTATAAATAACGATGTTAAGATTAAAATAAACCAATCATAAATTTAAATTATCAGATTTTACAAAAACAGGAGGCAGCAGCTTTTTTAGCCGCGACCTCCTGTTTTTTTTGAAATTTGCTGACATAAACTTAAAAGGAGATCGCTTGTCCAATGCAAATCATGAAATGAAAAAATAGCGCTTTCATTGTCTGAAATGTAACTTTTAATAAAATTTCTCAATAAGATATCTGTCCCTTGTATCTTATCGATGCTGTGCTATAATCACCTTGAAATTAGTTGAGACTAACCACAACTTAAAATAATATGTTAAAAAATTAGAAAAGGGGAGCATATGTCAGAGAAAGAAAAATTTTTAGAGATCGTTGATCTGAAAAAGGGATTTGGAAGTGGAGAGACACGTCAGGAAGTATTACGGGGCTTAAGCTTTTCTGTGGCAAAAGGAGAATTTTGCGTATTACTTGGACCATCCGGCTCCGGAAAATCAACATTATTAAATATTATTGGAGGAATCGACAGTGCAGATTCCGGTTACATTTCAATCAATGGTGACAAGCTGGAGGATATGAGTGAGAAAAAACTAACCCAGTATCGCAGAAAACATCTCGGTTATGTTTTCCAGATGTATAACCTGATCGCGAATCTGAATGTCAAGGAGAATATCGAAGTCGGGGCATATCTTTCCGATAATGCGTTAGACATTGACGACCTGCTTCATACATTAGGACTTTATGAGCACAGATATAAACTGCCGAACCAGTTATCCGGAGGTCAGCAGCAGCGGGTATCTATCGGTCGTGCGATCGTGAAAAATCCGGATATCCTGCTCTGCGATGAACCGACGGGAGCACTCGATTATAATACATCAAAAGAAATTTTGAAACTGATCGAGGACGTTAACAAAAAATATGGAAATACAATTATTATGGTAACTCATAACGAAGCAATCAAAAATATGGCAGATCATGTGATAAAGCTCCGCGACGGAGCGGTGCGCCATAATGAAACGAACGGAAACAAAATTTCAGCAGCAGATCTCGAATGGTAAGGAGTGTGGAAAGGATGAAAAAGAAAAAAATCAAAAATCCACTCATTAAACGGATTCCACGCGAATTGATCGGTGACTGGAAGAAGTATCTTGTGGTTGCGTTATTCCTTATTCTAACGATCGGTTTTGTTTCCGGTATGTATGTTGCAAATGAGAGTATGCTTTTTGCCGCGGAGGATGGTGTGACAAAATATAAGCTTGAGGATGGGCATTTCGAGCTGAACAGGAAAGCAGATGAGGCACTGCTTTCGGCCATCGAGACTGGAACCAAAGCAGATGTGAAGCAGTATTATCTTGATAAGGCAAAAAAAGAACTGGACGAAAACTTTGATAGTGCCTACGCCGAAGCTTATCCGGAGGCTTATGATAAGGCATGGGATAAGATCGTAGATGAGATTGACGACAAATATGCGGATGCAGAAGAAAAATACGAATTAAATGATCCTGATTTTGCAGAAGTTCCGGTGAAGGTCTATGAGAATTTTTTCCGGAATGAAGAGGAAGATGATAACAATGACGGTGAAGCAGATGGAACAATCCGTGTCTATGCAAAAAATGAAAATGTAGACCTTGCATGTCTGTTAGAAGGCAGGTTCCCGGAAAATTTAGATGAGATTGCAATTGACCGTATGCATGCGGATAATGTTGGTGTGAAAGTCGGCGACGAGATCTCTGTCAGTGGACAAAAATTTAAAGTGGTTGGACTGATCGCTTATGTGAATTACTCCACATTGCATGAAAAAGCAACGGATATGATGTTTGATGCAATTAAATTTGATGTAGCTATGGTGACGCAGGAAGGATTTGACAGCTTACACAAAACAATCCATTATTCTTACGCGTGGAAGTATGTTGATGCGCCGGCAAATGATGTGGAGCAGAAAGCCAAATCTGATGATTTTATGAAAGCATTGCTTACGCAGGTGGTATGTGATGACAAAGAGATTGAGGACTACATCCCACGTTATGCAAATCCGGCGATCAACTTCGCAACTGAGGATATGGGATCAGATAAAGCAATGGGTGGTGTTTTACTTGATATTTTAATTGTGATCATTGCATTTATTTTTGCAGTGACGATCAGTAATACGATTGTAAAAGAAGCTTCTACGATCGGAACATTGCGTGCATCCGGTTATACAAAAGGAGAACTGATCCGGCATTACATTTCCATGCCGGTCATTGTGACACTGATCGCAGCATGCGTTGGAAATATTCTCGGTTATACGGTATTTAAAAATGTGGTCGTCGGCATGTACTACAACAGCTACAGCCTGCCAACGTACCAGACCATCTGGAATCCGGATGCATTTTTCAAGACAACGCTGATTCCGGTGCTCCTGATGTTTGTGGTAAACCTGATTGTCATTATACGGATGATGAAACATACGCCATTACAGTTTTTGCGTCATGATCTGAAAAAGACAAAACGCAAAAAAGCGGTGCGCCTGCCAAAATGGAGCTTCTTAGGAAGATTTCGCCTGCGCATTATGTTCCAGAATATCGCCAACTATCTGATCCTGTTCGTTGGTATTCTATTTATTGCCATTATGCTTGCGATGGCAGTTGGTATGCCGGAAACACTTGATTATTATAAATCCAATGTTTCTGACATGATGTTTACGAAATATCAGTATGTGTTAAAGTCTTATCAGGATGATGATGGAGACATTATCACAACGAATAATAAAGATGCAGAAAAATTCAACATGACATCTTTGCAGCACAAAAGTGACACATTGGATGAAGAAATTTCTGTTTATGGGGTGGAGGATGACAGCCGTTATGTGCAGATTGGCAACCTGGCTTCCCTGAAAGGAAATGAAGCATATATTTCCGCTTCCTATGCAGATAAATACCGTCTTAGTGTGGGCGATACGGTGGTGCTTGATGCAAAATATGAAAATAAACAGTATGAGTTCACGGTTGCCGGAATCTATGAACACAGTCAGTCGTTAGCCGTGTTCCTGACAAATAAACAATATTGTGAAATTTTTGATATGGAAAGCGATGCATTTACAGGCTATCTGTCTGACACGGAGATCACGGATATTGATGAAGACGAGATCGCGACGGTTATTACAGAACATGATATTACGAAAATGTGTGACCAGCTGGATCATTCCATGGGCTCTTACATGACTTATTTCCAGTATCTGTGCATACTTTTATCCGCAGTACTGATTTATCTGCTCACGAAGCTGATCATTGAGAAAAATGAAAATGCTATTTCCATGACAAAAATCCTTGGTTATGAGAACCGGGAGATTGCAAGCCTATATCTGCTTTCTACTACGATCGTACTTGTAGTGATTGATATAGTCAGCGTGATTTTAGGTGTTGCTATCATGAAAGCAGTCTGGAGGATCATGCTCTTTTCCTACAGTGGATGGTACGCATTCCGTATAAGCACAATGGGCTATGTGAAAATGTTTCTGTTTATCCTGATGGGATATCTGATCGTCATGATACTTGATTTTAGAAGGATCAAACGGATCCCGATGGACCAGGCATTGAAGAATATAGAATAAATTTGACTCCCCATAGATTCTGTGGTATGTTGGCTATTGATACTAAAACTATGGGGAAAACAAAATGAATAAAGTAAATTTTAAAGAGCTGAAGCCGCAGATCCGACAGGTGTGGACATTAAGCCTTCCGGCGATACTGACACAGATCACGACGATCGCGATGCAGTATATTGATTCTGCAATGGTTGGTTCGCTTGGGGCAAATGCGTCTGCTTCGATCGGACTGGTTTCAACTACGACATGGCTGCTATCCGGGATCACCTATGCGGTGGCAGCAGGATTTTCTGTGCAGGTTGCTCACAATATCGGAGGAAATCGTGATGCGCAGGCAAGAAATGTTGTGCGTCATGGACTGGTTACAGCACTTATTTTATCAGGATTATTATGTCTGTTTGGAATCAGCATCAGCAAAATGCTTCCAATCTGGCTTGGAGGAGACGTAACCATACAGGCGGATGCGACGAAATACTTTTTTGTCTATGCGCTAATGATTCCGTTTTCACAGATGAACTCCTTGAATGCATCCTTTTTGCAGTGTTGTGGGGACATGCTGACACCGAGTATTTTAAATGCGGTGATGTGTGGATTAGATGTGTTATTTAATGCAATCTTTATCCCGGTTTTTGGAGTTATGGGAGCAGGGATCGGTACAGCACTTGCCTGCGCGGTCGTCAGTCTGCTCATGACATACCGATGCTGTCTTAAGAATCCAAGACTGCGGTTAAATAGAAAAGAAAAAGGATCCTTTGAAAAAAATATTTTAATACAGGCATTAAAGATCGGAACACCGGTCGCTTTGGAAGAAACAGCAATGTGTGGCGCTATGGTTGCCTCTACCGTGATCATTGCACCGCTTGGAACCGTTGCGATCGCGGCACACTCCTTTGCGGTAACGGCAGAGGGACTTTGCTATATGCCGGGATTTGGAATCGGTACCGCAGCTACAACGCTGGTAGGAAGAAGTGTTGGTGCAGGCGAGAAAAAGCTGGCAAAGTGTTATGGAAATATCTGCATCGCGATGGGAGCAGCATTCATGGCAATGACAGCATGTTTAATGATCATTTTCTGTCCGTTCGTATTCCGGATGCTCACACCGGATGAAAACGTCCGTATTTTGGCAGCACAGGTACTTCGCATCGGACTTCTGGCAGAACCATTGTACGGTGTGTCCATTGTAGCAGCCGGAGCGCTCCGGGGTACCGGAGATACCTTTATCCCGAGTATTTTAAATCTGATAAGCATCTGGGGTGTCCGCCTTGGACTTGCAGTGCTGCTCGTAGGAAAATTAGGGCTTCATGGCATGTGGATCGCTATGGCAACGGAGCTGTGTGTGCGTGGACTGCTGATGTTATACCGCCAGAAAACAACAAAGTATTATGATAGAGTGCGGATATAATGAAGGGAAGCGCTTACAGTATTAAATTAAAGAATTTTCGACAGTTGAAACTGTGACATATAGTTTAGGCTTTCCTCAGATGAAAACATATACTGGTTTGTAAGAGGATGCTGTTCAGTTTGTTGTTGTCCTGATTGTAAAGTGATCTTCCGGCACTCTTTAGCAGAACAATGATAAGTTTGTTGGCATAACTGATTAAAAATTTTATAATCATTAAAACCAACAGATATGCAAATATCTAATACAGACAGATTTGTGGTTGTGAGTAACTGCATAGCCTTTTCGAAACGATAATTATTCAAATAATTCCGAAATGATAAGTGAAAGTTATCGTGAAAAAAGTGAGACATATATGTAATGGTGACATTTTCTTGCTCAGCTAACCGGGACAAGATATTTTTTTCAGCATAGTGCTGTTCTATAAAAGAAAGGATTCGACTGAGACGTTTTATATTTTTTTGCTCAGCAGCTATTTCAGAATCACTTAATTCACGGTGCGGAATGAAACGAAAAAACAATTCTATCAAAAAGCAAGAAAGACCTATACAATGATAAATACTGGTTGGGAAAGAATCCCAATATGAAAGAGCTGATTGGAAAAGAAGATCCAAAAGCTCTTTTTTTTGTGTATGGGTTAGAGCTTTTTTTACAGATGATGTAAGAAACACCGTATGCTTCCAGGAAGGAAAGTATTCCTGACAAAAGTTAACAGAGATTTGTGCACTAAGCATGGTAACATAGCCATTTAAGCAAGAAAGCTCGTGTACTTCATTTGGGTTTAATAAAATAATATCACCGGGATGAGCAGTAAGTATTCGGTTATTAAGCTTTAATTGTAAAGTTCCATCAAGAATTATGCTTAACTCAAAAGCATTGTGAAGATGAGGATAACGGTATCGAATACTGATAATATAAAACTTCAAATGATTGATTTTTGAATATTTAATAATCGAATGTTCACTTTCTGACATATTGAAAATCCCTTTCTGAAAGATTTGCATATAAAAACTATAGCATAGCTGAAATAGAGATGCAATTGAGGTGTGTGTAAAGAGCAAGTTATCCGTATTAAAATCGCAAAAAAAGCATGGTATTTAGAAAGAATAGAACGATATAATATAGACACAATCCATGGAGAAGTAATAATGTAAAGGAGATATGATTTATGTTAGAAAAAAAACAGATGATTATAAAATGGGTAGCATCAATAGGCATACCGGTTCTGCTGTATATGTTGATTCCAGAATCAACAGTTGTTACTGGTTCAATAAAAATGTATATTTCGATTACGGCATTTACTATTTTAATGTGGGTATTGAATACATTGCCACCGGTTATTACTGGTTTGGTTATGAGTTTGTTGTATATTTTTTGTAATGTATCAAATGGAAATGTTGTATTTTCCTCTTGGACGAATCAAATCGTATGGCTGTGTACAGGTGGGGTAATTATTGCACTGGCATTCGAGAAGACAGGTTTAATGAAGCGAATTGCTTATAAGATAATATACAAAACAGGATGCAGCTATAAAGGAATTATTATTGGACTTATTGCATCTGGTATAGTTATGGCAATAATTCTTCCGAATATTACAGCAAGAGTTACTTTATATGCAGCATTGGCATTTGGTATTTGTAAAGCATTAAATATTCCATCTAATACAAAAACGGGCGCTGGAATTATGATGGCAGGATTTATTGGAGCAATCGGATCCAGAACAATGTTATTATCAGGCTGGGATAATTTGGTTTTATCTTATGGTTTAATTGAAAATTTTGAAGCACCTTCAACGATGAAATTTTTCATGTGTAATATTCTTCCTACGTTAGTGTGGTGTGCTATTATGGCGGTTACAATAATGGTGCTTTTCAAACAAGATGTGCAGTTTGAAGGAAAAGATTATTTTAAAGAAGAAGTGAAAAAAAGTGGGAAAATGACAAGTAAAGAATGGAAATTTTTGCTTATTTTACTTGCAGCAGTTTTAGGATTATTTTTTACTCAGTATGCAATTGGTTGGTTATTCCTTGCAGCAGCATGTCTTTGTTTCTTCCCGGGAATTGATATTCTTGGAAGCGAAGATGTAAAGAATATTAATTTTACAATTATTATTTTTATTGCAAGTGCCATGACAATTGGAAATGTTGCTACGGATCTTCAGATAGGAACATTAGTGGGAAATGCTTTGGTAAATACACTGGCAAATATTCAGATAACGAACACAGGTATGATGATGATCGCATGGCTTTTTGGCGTAATCATGGATTTCTTAATGACGCCAGTAGCGGCACTTTCAGCATTTTCAGTTCCGATTGCAAGCATATGTGAACAATTAGGATTTAGTATTAGTGGTGTATTATATAGCTTTATATGGGGAGTTGAACAGTTTATTTTCCCATATGAGTGGGCATTATTTTTAGTCGTATATGGATATGGTATGATTACAAGCAAAGATACATTAAAATTTGGTCTGGCACGAATGATATTAAGCTTTGTATTTATGTTAATTATTCTTGTACCGTGCTGGACTCTTTTGGGATTTAAGTAAATTTCAGGAGGTATAATGAAAACGATAGGTATAGGTTTAATCGGATGTGGGATGATTGCTGAAACGTATCATTTGCCGGCATTAAAAGAATGCGAAGGAATCAGATTGGTTATGACTTGCGACAGCAATGCGGAAAGAAGCAGGCTACTTGCTGAAAAATATGGGTTTGAAAAATGGTGTGAAGATTACCATGAAGTTTTGCAAAATCCGGAAATTGATGCAGTGTTCATTTTAACAAAGGTAAATACGCATAAGATAATTGCGGAAGAAGCTGCAAAGGCAAAAAAGCATATTTTTATGCAAAAACCAATCACAGATAATCTGGAGGATGCAAAAGAATTATTAGAAATAATAAGAGAAAATGGAGTACACTTTACAGTTTCATTTATGCATCAATATTTTGATGAATGTGTAAAGGCAGCTGATATTTTAAAGCAGGATATTATTGGCGAAGTGCAGCAGGCACATGTTTGGAATTGTACCAAAAATCCATATGATACAGCTCCGTATTATGGAGGGGCTATGTTAGATATAGGAAGTCATGGAATAGAATTGACAAGTGCTTTATTTAATTCTCCTATTAAGAAAGTTTTGGCATTGACATTTGATGAAAAATTGGCAAAGAAAAATTTTTCGGAAAAAAATGAAAGTATTACAGGAGAAGAACGTTATGCAACGTTATTGTATCAACTCCAAAGCGGAATAAAGGTTATACATGAAATTAATTGGAGCAGTCCATCAAATATTTCAAGATTTCAGGTTGAGGTTGTTGGAAAAGATGCAAGTATTTATATAAGGAATCCTATGTCGGAAAATGGATTAGCAATTGCGGAAAAACCAGAAAAACAGGATGAACAGAGTCAGTGGAAATATCCAGAATTTGAAAAAACACCATTTGGAAAGAGGCAACATCAAATTTTTATAGATGATATCCGCTATCAGAGAACGGAGAGTGTGTCTGGAGAAGAAGCATACCATGTATTAAAAGTTCTTTCCGCAGCAAAAAAATCGATGCAAAGTGGTTACTGGGAAAATGTAGAATAGGAGAATATTTAAATGAAAATAGGATGTCTTGTAAATTGGAAAGAAAATTTAGAAGTATGGGCAAAAGCAGCTGATGCATTGGGAATTGAAGGAATTGATTATACGTTTGCAACAAAAGAAGAATATGATTTTAAAAAGCAGGCTGAAAAAGTAAACGATATTTTGAAAAATCGAAGAGTAAAATTATGTTCAGCAAGCATGTTCCATGTGAATACGATTGATGCAGATGAAAATAGGCGCGCAGAAGCAAGAAAAAACAACGAAAGTCTGATAAAGTTTGCGTCTGAAACAGGGGCTCCTATAGCAGTTGTTAATCCAGGGTATATGGAGGGCGCCGATTTAAGAGAAAATGTGCTTGAATTTAAAAAGGAATTTGAGCATTTAGAAGAATATGCTCACAGACTTGGAGTACAGATGTCTTATTATTTAGGACATAATCCAAACTTTATTAAGTCAGAGGAAGCTTTGAACATGGTGCTAAATGAAATCCCAGAAATGCATATTAAAGTGGATCCTGTAGGTGTTATGAGAAATATGGATGAAGACCCATATAAAATTGTGTCAAAGCATGCAGATAGAATAAATCACTTTCATTGTAAAGATATATTACGAAAAGAAAATTATGAGATTGAACCACCAGTAGGATTAGGTCAGCTTCAGTGGAAAGAATTTATTGCCATGCTATACAATGTGGATTATGAAGGATTTCTTGTAATTGAACCACACGGACCAAAGTGGGGAAATGAAGAAAAAATGGGTGATTACATAAAATTATCTAAAAGACATTTGGAACAATATATTTTGTAAGGAGTAGGCAGAATGAATGTAGTGTATATACATACTCATGACAGCGGAAGATACATTGGACCATATGGTTATCAGAATATGACACCGAATATTAATGAGTTTGGACGTGATGCACTAGTGTTTCGTCAATGCTATTGTGCGGGACCGACGTGTTCTCCGAGCAGAGCTGCATTATTAACAGGTATGTGGCCACATTGTAATGGAATGCTTGGATTAGCGCACAGGGGCTTTTCACTATATGATTATGAACAGCATGTAACATCTGTATTTAATGCAAACGGATTTGAAACAGTTCTAAGTGGAATTCAACATGAAGCATCAGAAGCAAGCAAACTAGGGTATCAGTTTATATATAATCAGGCGGAAGGAACAGATATGTATATTTCTGATCCGGAAACATATGATCATAAGTCTGTTAAGGAAATTCAGAAATATTTAGCAGGAAGGAATAGTGAAAAACCTTTTTTTATTTCATTAGGGTTAATAAGCTGCCATAGAGATTTTCCTAAAAACAAAGTGGCAGATGCATATGTAGCACCGCCGCCTCAGATATATGATTGTCCGGAAAACAGAAAGGATATGGCTGGGTATCTGACAAGCGCATCTATTGCTGATGATTGTGTGGGGCAAATGATTTCGGTGCTAAAAGAGGACGGATTATATGACGATACAATTATTTTGTATACAACAGATCATGGAATTGCCTTCCCGTGGATGAAGTGTAATCTTTATGATACAGGAATAGGGGTTGCGTGTATCTTACGTCAACCAGGTTCAAAAATGAATGGAAAAGTTAGTGATGCATTAATTTCTCATATTGATATTTTCCCTACGATTTTTGAATTATGTGGCATAAAAGTGCCGGAATGGATGCAGGGAAAATCACTTGTTCCAATACTTAAAGGTGAACAGGAAGAAATCAATGAGGAAATTTTTGCAGAAGTAACATATCATGCTGCCTATGAACCAATGAGGTGCATACGAACAGCAAGATATAAGCTCATCCAAAGGTTTGATAGCTATGACGAAATTGTACCAGCAAATATTGATAATGGAGAAAGTAAACGGTTTTTGTTGAAGGCAGGGCTATTGAGCTTAAAGAAAAAAAGACCTAAAGAATATTTATTTGATTTATATTTAGATCCAATGGAAAGAGAAAATCTTATAGACGATGCAGAGTATCAAGAGATTCGAAATACATTGAGTTGTAAACTACAGAAATGGATGGAAAAAACCAAGGATCCATTAACCAACGATATAAATCGGGTAAAGGTTCCACAAGGAGCTATTATTAATAAGCAAAGTTGTATTGATGCAGAAATAGCTGATTACGAATAAAATGCTTTTAAACAAATAATGGAACGTTTCACTATATAAAACAAGATAGTGAAACGTTCCATTTTTTTGCAATGCGATAATAAAGGTTATGGCAGATTTTCTGACAGCAGAATCTTTACAGAAAATAGAATCATAATTATCATATTGACAGAAAAAAACAGTTGGCGATACAATAAAGTATCAAATCGGGGGCTGAAAATATGAAAAAATGGGAGAAATTATCTTTTCGAAGAAAGATTTTTGCCGGAATGCTGCTTGCAGCAGGAATTCCAATGCTGATTGGTTATCTGGTGATGCTCCAAATCTTCAATATCACGTACCAGAAGAAACTGAATCAGGAGGCAAATACGATTCTGAACGCAGCAGCCGGATCTTTGGATTCGGCTTTTTTGCATATTTATGATGCACTGGATCTGCTTGCGGAATCAGACGAGGTCGTGGAAGTGTTGCAGACCGGGAAGAAGGATGAACCAGCGGTTTACAGACAGCTTTATCAGGCAACATCGGAGTATGGAAGCTATGCGTATTTTACGATTTACGATGCAAATGGGGAACGCCTTGTTTCGGTATCGGAAAATTCCTACATAAAAAAGGAACTGCCATTAGACTGGGGTGTTTTGTATGAAGCCTCCCGGACACCGGGAACGTGCGTTGTAAGAAATGCGAGGATTTACAGAGGCGCAAGCAGACTTGAATATTTAAGGGTGGCAAGATCGGTCAGTGACGAAGAGGGAGAAGTCATTGGCTTTGTCACAGCTGTGATGAATAATGACAATGTAGATCATATGCTGCAGGGCATCGTGGATGAAAATCAGGGGACCATCTATGCAATGGATAATTTCCAGGAAATGGTATATTGCTCCCAACAAACGTATGATGAGGACGAGCTGCGCGGAATGCGGAAAAAATTTAAAGACGAAAGCGGAAGAATCCAGGAGAAGACAAAATCGTATGTATCGGATGACGGAAACTATTTTTACTATATCCAGTATGCGCCGAAATGTGAACTGTATCTGTTTTACGAGCAGCCGATCGCAATCTTGAATAACATCAAAAACAGTGTTGTTACAATCGCAGTGATGTCAGGAATTCTTGGAATTATCATCTGCATTGGACTTTCCGGTTCGCTAAGCAGCCGCATTTACCAGCCTGTAAAAAAGATGCAAAAAGCAATCGCAGAGATTCAGGACGGTAATTTTGAGGCACGGATCAA
>CAKRLC010000032.1 GCA_934358955.1 uncultured Roseburia sp.
GAAAAGAGCGGAGCAAAAGCTTACCTCGTAAATACAGGATGGAACGGAACTGGAAAACGTATCTCCATCAAAGATACTCGTGGTATCATCGATGCTATCTTAAATGGCGATATCAAAACAGCTCCTACAAAGACTATCCCATACTTCAACTTTGAAGTTCCTACAGAGCTTCCAGGCGTAGATCCAGCGATCCTTGATCCTCGTGATACTTACGCAAACGCTTCTGAATGGGAAGAAAAAGCAAAAGATTTAGCTGCAAGATTCGTTAAGAACTTCGCTAAATACGAAGGAAATGAAGCTGGTAAAGCATTAGTTGCTGCTGGTCCTCAGGCTTAATCTAAATATTAAATTTATATAGAAGTTTTCTTCTATCAAAAACAGGTGCCCCAAAAGGCACCTGTTTTTAAGTGAAAAATATTTCGTAAAAGATCTGTTTTTTCCTGCTATTCCAACAAGTATAACACCATCTTTTCCATCTCATGATTCTGAAAAATCCTATACCTTCACGGCTCCACATCCACATGAACATGAAACCTTGGTAGTTTTCTATTCACATGCACAGAATGAATATCTTTGTAACGATAAACGCTCATCAGAAGTCCCACCAAAATATAGCATAATAAAATGCTTGTTCCGCCTTTTGAGAAAAACGGAAGAAAGGTCTGCGACAAAGGCAGTAATCCAAGATTCTCGCATATATTAATTCCCATATTCAAAAACAGGATCATTCCGCATCCACACCCTATCATCATTCCAAGCTGATTTTTCTGCCTGAGCGCAGTCGAAAAAATCTGAAAGACCAGATACACAAATATTGCACAGATCAGTAAAAAAACAATCTGTCCATAGGATGCAGTCAGATACGTCAAAATATAACTATTGTTATAATCCGGAAGGTTCCCTGTAATCCCTGCTGCGTTCGCTCCAAGAAAGCTGCTGCCCGAAAGATATGTCTTAATCTGCTCCTGTACATAATTCATCTCACTGCCAACCCCAAGCCAGTTTCTGATCCTTTCCATCTGATAAGGCGCCATCCGTCCACTGATCCAGAAAATCAGAATACTTATCAGTGGAAGCAGACCTCCGATGCTTCCAAGCAGACACATCGTCTTTTGCTTCGGAACCAGAAACCATCCCTTTGCCACAGCAAGCATCAGCAGGAAAAGCATCGATACATATAAGATGATAACCAGGCTCATACTTGCAGAATAAAATGCTGCGATCAGCGCTGCCGCACCCCATGCAATCGCTTTTGACATTCCTTTATACCCTGTTCCATAGTACTGATATAAAAGTGCTGCATAAATCGGGATATAGAGCATCATATAGGAAAACATTTGAATCGGACCACCCAAAACAGACGGCCAGCCAGAGATCCAGATTCTGCCTGCCACATGCATCCCGAAAACAACTGCATATATGCAGCTTCCCAGAAATAACACTGCCAAAGGCTTTGCGAACTGTGCGATTCTTGTATAATCCAGATGATATACAACAAGCATCATAATAAAGCCAAGCACGATGTGTTTGCAGGTTGCTACATTTCCCATCCTGATATGGAAAAATAAACTTGCAGCTGTAAGAAGCGTCATGCATAAAATCATCTGCCATGCGACCTTTGGTCTGTGGATCTTATCCAGCGCAATTCCAGTTTCAACAGGATCGCCCATATCGGCAACGGCTGCCCTCTCTGCTTCTTCCTGCTCCATCCCATCCATCTGATTTGCTTCCATCTGGTCTGTCAGATGTGCCTGCAGTTCTTCCCGGATGGCTGTTCTTGCTTTTTGGCACCGGATCTGCTGTAGTACTTTTTCCAGATATTCTTCCATTCCCTATCCCTCCATTGCAAGCACATTCATAACAGCGGTCTGGTACTCATTCCACTCTTTTGTCTTCTTCTTTAAAAAACTGTTTCCTTCTTTTGTGATGCTGTAATACTTTCTTGTCTTACCACCACACTCCTGCTCATAAACGCTGAGCAGCCCTTTTTCCTCAAGTCCATGTAGCAGCGGATAAAGCGTCCCTGCCTTCAGTTCAAATACATTCTGTGACTTCTTCCGTAAAGTATCGATCATCTCATAGCCATACATATCCTTTTCCGATAAAAGCTTTAAGATCAGCATCGTCATACTTCCGGAAACAAGTGATTTTTCTACTGCCATATTGCGAATCTCCTTCCCTGTAAATTAAATTTGCGCATACCTGTCCTGTTTTGATACCGTTGTTCTTTTTTTGTGATCACCGCGCCTATATATAGATTATCTACATATAAATATTATATCGACAGCCTATATATGTCAAGTGTTTTGTTATTACGATTCGGGTGGAAGCCTCTGCTGAACACGGTTCACGTTTTCGGAGGCTTATCGGAATGTTTTGCACAATGAAACTTGCAATATTTTTTTGTGCAATCTGACAGCATAACCTTAAATGCAGACCATTTGCCCCCAACATCATCCTATTACACAAAAAAATTGCCAGGCGCAACCGCCTGGCAATTTTTGAGGAAATGTTTTACTCTATAGTAAGGAAAAATGTTTTCTATCGGAAAATTCCAATTGCGTATCCTGCAACGATCCAGATGATCGTAAGGATCCACAATGGACCAAAGGAGAACTTAACATAATCAGCAAGTTCTGTACCATCTGCCAGATCGCAGGCAAGATAAATCTGTGGCTGCGCAACTGGAGATACCATTGCTCCCATATTCATCAGCAGTGTTAATACAACGATCTCATTGGCAACGCCATATTTTGCACTGACACCTGCAACGATCGGCACTAAAGCATACTGCCAGATATCGTTTGTAAAGATCAGCATCAATGGTGCGCTGAATACTGCAATGATCAGATATACCCAAGGGCCAAGTGCTCCCGGAATGATCTGGATCAGGAAGTTTACCATTGCGTCCATCATACCGCTTTCAGAAAGAACACCTACAACGACACCGGATAAAAATACGGCACATGCTGTGGAGTACATTTCTTTGGAATATTTTTTCAGTAATTCTCCCTGCAATTTTAAATCAGGATAGTTTACAGTAAGTGCAATAATAAGACCAAGTGCAAATACAAAGTAATCAGGACATGGAATAACGCTTAATCCTACGATAATTCCAACAGTCAGTAACAGGTTGAACCAGAATAATTTCGGTCTTCTTAATTCTGAATTTCCCATACTGATCTCAACATCAACACCATCATCTATCTGTCCTGCACCTTTTTTCATCTGGCTTCTTGCAAGGATCACTGCCAGTACAATACAAGCTGCAATGTAGAAAAGCATTAATGGGAATAACTGGGTGAAAATATAGTTCTGAGGATTATCAATTCCTGTCAGTAAGGTCGCTGCACGTAAAGTACGTCCATTCCAAGGAGTAACGAAGAGTGCACACATTGTTGCAGAACATAATAACAGTAATACCTTTGGATCGATCTTTAACTTTTTGTACAGTGGAAGCAGCATTGGTATTGTTACAAGATATGTAGATGTAACACTACCATCGATCTCTGTGATCAGGGAGATTAAAACTGTGATCACACAAATAACGGTTACGCTTAATTTTGTCTTTTTCAATAAGAACTCGACGATCGTATCAAATAATCCTGCCTCTGACATAACAGAGAAATAAGGAAGAGAGAAAAAGATAATAAACATCAGATCTCTTGTCTTATCCAGACCTACGTTCACATAGTCACAGACATCCTTAACGCTCGCACCAACTAAAAATGCACCGACGATCGGAATAATTGTAAATGCAAATAATGTACTTACTTTTTTCTTTAATAACAGGGTTGTGATCAAAATCATCATCACAAATCCCACAATTGCAGTATAACTCATACTATTCTCCTTCGCTTTTTATTAACGTACCAGACAAGGTTTCTTGGAATCATATTTCCAGTTCGGGATCAGATACTGCATTGCCATAGCATCATCTCTGTCGTGAGATGGCATCTGATTGTAAAGTCTGTTTGCTTCCATTACTTTATCCATATTCAAAGTAACGCCAAGACCTGGTCTGTCCGGAACTTCCAGATAACCATCTTTGATCTGTGGTGTATCATCTAAGAGGTTCTGTCCATCCTGCCAGATCCAGTGTGTATCCAGTGCAGTTGGTTTTCCAGGTGCTGCTGCTGCAACATGTGCAAACGTAGTCAGTGTAATATCAAAGTGGTTGTTGGAATGGCTTCCCCATGTAAGTCCCCAGTCATCCAGAATAGATGCCATACGAAGACTTCCTTCCAGACCCCAGAAGTGTGGATCTGCCAGTACGATATCTACGGATTTTAAAGCTGCTGCGTGATAGAACTGTCTCCAGTTTGTTGCGATCATATTGGTTGCTACCGGCATATTCGTTGCATTCTTAAACTCTGCCATGATCTCACGGCTTGAGAATCCTGCTTCCGGTCCACATGGATCTTCCACATAAGTAAGTACATTCTTCATATCCTTGCAAAGTTCAATTGCTTCACTTAAGCTCCATGCACCATTTGGATCAATGTTAATACGTCCGTCCGGGAACTGTTTCTTCAAAGCGCGGATGGTATCCATTTCGTATGCACCTTCAAAAACACCGCCCTTTAACTTAAAGTTACGGAAACCATATTTTTCCTGAAGGCAGCATGCCTGCTCTACGATCTGTTCATGGCTTACCATTTCATTTCTTCTCATTCTAAACCATGGATCACTGCTGTCGTCTTCGCTTAAATATGGAAGATCTGTTTTATGTCTGTCTGATACATAGAACAGATAACCAAGTGTCTCTACTTTGTCACGCTGTTTTCCTTCTGCTAAAAGTTCACAGACAGGAACACCAAGATGCTGTCCGAGCAGATCAAGGAATGCACATTCGATTGCCCACTCTGCTTTTACAACAAATTTTAATTTGCTGATATCTAAAGTCTGGATTCCCTCTCCGTCATCTTCAGCTGCTGGTTTACCGCCTCTGTGGATTGTTCCAAGTACCGCACGATATTTTCCGATCTCCTGTCCTACAACAAGTGGAATGCAATTTTTCAGACATTCACAGGTGTATTCTCCTCCGTGGATCTCACCGATTCCTACGTGATTCTCACTGTCTTTTAAAATAACAAGGTTACGTGTAAAAAACGGAGCGTGTGCACCGCTTAATGTCATCTCCATGCTGTCATATCCTGCAACTGGGATTACCTGCATCTCTGTAACAACTGGTGTTTTACTCATCTTTTGTTCTCTCCTTCTTCTTTTCTCTTTACTATCCGGATATCTGAAGTTTTTCCGCGCTTTTGCGTTCCCCTTCTTTATGTTTTTATTATATGAAACATTTTTTCATTTGACCAATATGTAAAAATGATTCCCTTTATCATTTTTACTTATCCGCTTTAAGATTTTACAATCCGAAGCCTTGTATTTTTTCTGAAAACTTCCTATAATGAAACTACTATTTATGACTAAACTACTCCTGCATTTGCAGAAGAATGGGGGAAAATCTGCTTATGGACACCAAGTATCTGAACTATATATTGACGATCGCCAAAAAACAGAATATGACCAAGGCTGCAGAAGAGCTATTTGTCTCCCAGTCCTCCTTAAGCCAGTACCTCACCAAGCTGGAAGCTGAGATCGGCGCTCCGCTGTTTATCCGTGCGAAAGGAAAGCTTGAGCTGACAGAAGCAGGAAAATTATATATTGATGCGGCCCGGAAAGTCATTGATATCAAAAATGACCTTTATTATCAGATCCGCAGTTTAAATCATAAGAGCCACATTACGATCGGGATCACTTCTATCTTTGGTCTCGAAATGCTGACCACGCTGATCCCTCAATATAAAAAAGATTTTCCGGATGTGACGATTGAAATCACAGAAACAAATATCCCATCGATCACCACACTGATCCTTGAGGAAAGCATCGACTGTGCCGTCATAGCGATCAATGACATGTCCGTGTTTGACCCCGGTCAGCTGACGCATCTTGGCAGAGAAGAAGTCCTGCTTGCAGTCCCCGCATCTCATCCTTTTGCGCTGACGCATAAGAGCGGCTCTTCGATCTCATGGGAATCCTTTGCCAATACTTTTAACGCGGATAACTTTATCTTATCCAAAAAAGCATCTTCCCTGCGTGTGCTGTCCAACCGTATTTTTAATGAAATCGGTTTTGAACCAAGTACTATGTGCGAGACTAACAGTATTCTGACGATCCGTTCCATGGTAGAAATGGGCATTGGAATTGCCTTTATCGCAAAAACCTGCGCGAATGAGAATAACAATATCTGTTATTTCTCGCTGGATCCACCTATCTACCGTGACGTTGCCTTTGTCCACCGGAAAGGCTGGGTACTGAATACGCCGGAAAAGGCATTGATCGAGCATATCCTGCAATACTTTGCACAGGAGAAAATACGCGCGCAGATCAAAGCGCCTGATATACAATAGAATATTCTTATGAAATAAGATTGAAAGCCATTGCTGGCTGCTTGCATAACTAAAATATTTTATTCAAGGGGATTTGAGTATGTTGAAAAATTTTGTAAAATATGTTTCGCAAAATATGCTTGGGATGGTCGGAATGTCCCTCTATATTCTTGCAGATACTTACTTTATTTCAGTAGCAGTCGGTGCAGACGGAATCACCGCTTTGAATCTGGTACTTCCTCTGTATAATCTGATTTTTGCACTTGGATCCATGATCGGTGTCGGCTCCGCGATCCGCTATGTTGTTGACCGCAATCACCAGAAAGCTGATTCCGACAGCTATTTTTTTCATGCCCTTTTATGGGCATTTCTGATCGGTTTGATTTTTGTTGTCATCGGAATTTTTATTCCGGACAAGATGATCCAGCTGCTTGGCGGTGATGCGCAGATTGTTGCAACCGGCACTTCTTATACCCGGATTTTTATGGTTTTTGCGCCTTTTTTCATGTGGAATCTGATCTGCAATGCCTTTGTACGAAACGACGGTGCCCCTTCCATTGCAATGTCTGCCACACTTTTTAGCAGTCTGTTTAATATTGTCTGCGATTATGTGCTGATGTTTCCTTTGGGACTTGCCATGAAAGGAGCTGCACTCGCAACCGGCTGTTCCCCGTTAGTCGGTATCTTAATCTGCGGAATCCATTTTCGTTCTAAAAACTGTACCTTAAAGCTCAAACCGGTTGTTCCTTCTTTTAAAAGATTATTATATTCCTGCCAGGTTGGTATTTCTTCCTTCGTTGCAGAAATCTCATCCGGTGTGATCACGGTTGTTTTTAACATGATCATTCTGTCGCTTGCAGGAAATACCGGTGTTGCTGCATATGGTGTTGTTGCGAATACCTCCCTGGTAGCTGTCGCACTGTTTAACGGTATTGCCCAGGGATCCCAGCCTCTGATCAGTGCATTTTACAGCAAAGGTCAGAAATCCGATATTTATACGGTATTAAAAATGGCATTATGGACCTCACTGGGAACTGCTGTGCTTTTGTATAGCTGCATTTTCCTTTTTGCCTCCAATATCACTGCCGTATTTAACGGCGAACAGAACATGGCACTGGCAGCCTACGCGCAAAGCGGACTGCGGCTGTATTTTATCGGATTTTTATTCGCCGGCATTAATATTATCGGTACAGCATCCCTAAGCGCAGTAGAAGCTGCAAAGTATGCCTTTGCAGCTTCTGTTTCCCGTGGTTTTATCACGATTATTCTGTTTGCCTTCCTGTTATCCGCGCTGCTCGGTTTAAGCGGCGTATGGCTTGCATTCCCGGCAGCGGAGTTTGTTACAATGCTCATCACACTGTATGGATTAAGAAAAACGATCAGCAAAGCCTAATTTTTTACGCGCTGCTTTGTCATATGTATAAAAAATATTACATTTAAAACAATTCCAAAACAGGTCGCGACAGGGGCAGCCAGACCGATCCTGGTGAGGCTTGCATTCGGCTGTATACTCATGTAATAAGCCAACGGAAGTCTTACCAGAAGTGTCTGCGTCAGTCCCTGGATCATAACCCATACTGTCTTTTCATGTCCGTTAAAGTAACCTATCATACTAAATAAAATAGCAGTTACTATCGTTTCCGGTGCAAAGCCCTTCAGGTATTCGTACCCTTTCTGTACCACGGCCTCATCGGTAGTAAAGATCGAGGTCAGCACATCCCCAAAGAACCAGACACATAAAAACACAATCGCTCCCACAGCAATGCCTGTTCCCATACCGGTAAGCATGGCTTTTTTCGCCCGGTCTTCCTTACCGGCACCGACATTTTGTGATACGAAGGATGCCATTGACTGCATCAGTGCACTTGGAACAAGCATTGCAAAGTTTACGATCTTGCAGGCGACGCCATAACCGGAGGAAGCTTCCAGTCCAAGCTTATTAACAAAGGCACACAATGCCAGAAAAGACATCTGTGTAAGAAATTCCTGAAGTGCCAGCGGCAGTCCCACTGCAAGAAATCTTCTGCATTGTCTGTTAAACCGGAAATCATTTTTTGTTATTTTAAATGGAAGCTGTCGTTTTTTTAGCATTCCGATCGCCAAAATAACACTCACGGCCTGGGCTAATACCGTAGCGATCGCAGCTCCTGCTGCATCCAGATGAAATCCTGCCACAAATACAAGATCTCCCACAATATTTACCACACAGGCTACAGCTACAAAAATCAATGGTGACTTACTGTCTCCTAATCCTCTGAATATCGCTGAAAGAACGTTATAGGCAACAATAAAAAAGATTCCTCCACCACAAATTTTTACATAAATCGATGTCAGCGTTATGGCTTCTTCCGGTGCCTGCATAAGAATGGTCAATGGCGTTGCCAAAAATACCATTATCACAAATAACGCCGCTGCGATCACAGTAAAAACAGTGATCGCTCCTCCAAGCAGCTCCCCGATCTGGGCAGTTGTCTTTTCCCCTATATACCTTGCGATCAGCACGGTGATTCCCATCGCAAGCTGGGTGATCACAAATGTTGCAAGGTTTAAAATCTGACTTCCAGTTGAAACTGCAGATAGTCCTTCTGTTGTTCCAAATCTTCCGACAACCAGAAGATCGACCGCCCCATATGCAGCCTGTAATACAAGGGCGCCTAATACAGGCATCATAAATGGGATCAGTTTTTTTAATATACTTCCCTGTGTAAAATCTGTTTTTTCTTTTTCATTCATATATTACTTCCTGTTACTCATGACAGTATATAATTTTCTTATCTTTAAATAAATGGGTTATAAAATCTTCCCCACCGTATCGTCACAGCCAGGCTGACCACTAAAAGTATCACACCAATTCCCATGACGATAAAGTCTCTTCTCGCAAACGGCCTTTTCATATACCAGGTTCTCTTTTTGTCTTTTCCAAATCCACGCAGCTCCATTGCATTTGAGATCGTGTCGATACGGTTTAAACTTGTTAAGATCAACGGAAGAAGAATATTTACAGAGTTTTTCAGTCTCGCAAAAAAGCGTTCGTTTTTACCAAGCTCTGTTCCTCTGGCCTGCTGGGCCTGGCTGATACTGTGGTAATCACGCTGGATATCAGGAATATAACGAAGTGCAATTGCCACAGAATATCCTACCTTATAAGAAATTCCAATTCCATTTAAACTTGCAGCAAACTCACTTGGGTTTGTCGCAGAAATAAATAAAATGGCAACCGGTAATGCAACGAAATATTTCAAAGAAATATTCAGCATATAAAACATCTGCTCCGCAGTCAGATCATAACGCCAGAACAAATGACAAAGAACATGTCTGGTGCCATATAAGGTTGTGCCCTGATTTGGATCAAACAGGAAAATAAATAAATTATTCAACAGCAAAAACACCAGCATAAAGATCATCATAAACCGCACTTCGCGGAACTTGATCCTACTTAACTTAAAAGCCAAAAGACTCACTGCAAACAGTCCAAGCAGCACCCATGTATTATAGGTGATCATACTTGCAAATGTAAAAAGCAGAAAAAATGCCAGCTTGGTGGTGCCGGTCAGCTTATGTATCACACTTTCCCTTGGCAGATAATTTAACACTGTCTTAGCAGCCATGGCTTCGCACCTCCCTGTCTTCCTCAATAAAACATTCTACAAATTTTTCTGCCTGACGAATATCCAGCCGATTTGCCAACGTAAATAAACTGGTCTCTTTGAGTGCCGCCCGATGTATCAATTCTCTGTCGCAAAGAACCTCTGCTGCACTCCGGTCTGCGATCAGTCTTCCATCCGCAAAAACCAGCGCTCGTGGCGTATACTCTAACATCAAATGCATATCGTGGGTAATCATCACAACCGTTACCCCTTTTTCATTCAAGCCTCTTAAGAACTCCATGATTTCTGTATAATGGCGGAAATCCTGTCCTGCAGTTGGCTCATCTAAAATAATAAGCTCAGGATCCTGTACCAGCACACTCGCGATCGTCACACGTTTTTTCTGTCCAAAGCTAAGCGCAGAGACCGGCCAGTTCCGGAATGGATAAAGACCACAGATTTTTAATGTTTCCTCTACTTTCTCACGGATCTCTTCCTCGCTTTTTCCCATATTTCGAAGACTTAATGCCACCTCATCAAAGATCATGGTCTTAGAGATCATCTGGTTTGGATTCTGCATAACATAACCGATATATTTTGCTCTGTGACGGATATTTTCCAGCAGCAGATTCTTTCCCTGGAAAATGATCTCACCGGAATCCGGTGTTTCAAATCCACAGATCAGCTTTGAAAACGTAGATTTTCCCGCACCGTTTTTTCCTACGATGCTCACCATTTCCCCTTTATAGATCGTAGTCGTCACATCCTGTAATGTCGTTTGCTTTTTTTCATATCCAAAATGGAGATTTTTTATCTCAAGCAAAGGTTCTCTCTCTTTTGAAAGCTCTTTTTTCTCATGTGTCTGAAACCATTCTGTAATCTTTTTCTTATCCAGAGCATCCAGTACTACCGAGTCTGCATGTGCCGGCTTTTTCTCCGGTGCAAGCTCCACGCCTGCGTATTTCATAGCTGTAAGATAAAGCGGCTCACGGATCCCATTCTCTTCTAAAAGGCTGCCGGATAACAGCTCATCCGGATGAAGATCTGCCAGGATCTGGCCATCCCCCATAAGAACAATACGATCCACATCTCTCCAGAGAACATCTTCCAGACGATGCTCAATAATCACTACTGTGGTATCTGTTTTTTCCTGAATTTCATCGATCAGCTCTATCGTCTGCTTTCCTGTAGCAGGATCAAGGTTTGCTAACGGCTCATCAAAAAGCAGTATCTTTACCTGATCCACCATAACTCCCGCCAGACTGACACGTTGTTTTTGTCCGCCGGAAAGCTCATGTGGCGCATAATCCAAATGATCCTGAATATCAACCAGTTGTGCAGCATGCCGGGTGATCTGATGCATTTCATCCTGTGGCATACAATTGTTCTCCAGCGCAAATGCAATATCCTCCCCAACGGTCAGCCCGATAAACTGTCCATCCGGATCCTGTAAAACCGTACCAACGTGTGCTGAAAGTTCAAAAATACTGCTCTTTGGTGCATTCACACCATCCACGATCAGTTCCCCGCTGCACTCACCTGGGTTTGAAAAAGGATTCAGGCCATTGATACAGCCTGCCAGCGTACTTTTTCCACACCCTGATGGGCCTGCGATCAATATACGTTCGCCCGGATATATATCTAAATTGATTTCCTTCAATGTAGGCTTTTTCTGTGCCCGATACTGAAAGGAAAAGTTTTTAAAAGAAATAATAGGAGATGTTTTCTCTGTCATATCGTACCTCTAAAATCTATCACCAGTTCTGTTATTGTATATTTTACACCATCTTAACAGAATAACATGAATCGCCTGAATCTACAATACCGTTATTACGGAGCATTTTTTCTTTCAAAAATGATTTCTCTGCAAAGCAAAAAAGACTCTGTCAAAGATTTCTCCTATGACAAAGTCTTTTGAAATTTCTCTTAATTTATTCCTGATCCAGAGAACCTTTCTTTGCAATTGTCTTTGTATAAGCAAGGATCAGAAGACCGCCGACTACAACACCGGTAAGTGTATTGGAAATGGCTGCAAATACACCCTGTGCAAATACTTTCTTAACTGGCTCTGCATAGATTGCAATGTCAAGTACAGGTGCTACGACTACCCAGCCTGCAACATGTGCGATCACGTTTGCAACTGCAAAAACTGCAACTTTGCCTTTTCCGAAATCACCTTCTTCAACCTGAAGCTTCTTCGCAAACAGACCGATCACAACTCCTACAAATGCGGATGTAATTACCCAGCTCCACCATGGGATTCCTCCCCAGGAAAGATCGATCAATGTATGACCGATGAAACCGATCAGTCCACCTACAACCGGACCATATATTGCTGCTAAAAGACCAAGTACTGCATACTGAAGACTGATATTCGTGTTCGGAACCGGACTAGGGATCGCTACAAAACGTCCCAATACAAAGAACAGTGCCGCACCAATACCAATCGCAACTACCTTTTTGATACTGTTATTGTTTTTCATAACATGTTCCTCCTATATTTTTTAAAAACCGTTATATTTTTAACATGCTATAGTATACGCTTCTTGAATGGTGTTTGTCAATCTATCTTGTGCTGAGTGAACAGTAACTATAATGCCTTTTTAATCGCAGCCATCAGTTCCTCATAGGTCTCATACGCCGGAAGCTGTGGATAATCCTTTTTGATCTGATCGGTGCTTCTAAATAAGAAGCCTGCCTTGCTCGCCTGGATCATGCCAAGGTCATTATGGCTGTCCCCGCTTGCGATCGTCTGGAACCCGATTGACTGTAAAGCCTTGACGGTTGTGAGCTTGGAATTCTCAACTCTCATTTTAAATCCGGTGATCTCGCCATCTTCTGCTACTTCCAGGGAATTACAGAAAATAGTCGGATAACCGAGCTTTTTCATGAGCGGTGCTGCAAACTGGGTAAACGTATCACTGATGATGATCACCTGCGTTATGGTGCGCAGTTCATCTAAAAATTCTTTTGCCCCAGGCATCGGATCGATCTTTGCGATCGTCTCCTGGATTTCCTTTAATCCAAGACCATGTTCTTTTAAAATTCCAAGTCTCCATTTCATCAGCTTATCATAATCCGGCTCATCTCTCGTTGTTCTCTTCAACTCCGGAATACCACTTTCTTCCGCAAATGCGATCCAGATCTCAGGCACTAAAACACCTTCTAAATCCAGGCATACAATATTCATATCCATTTTTTATATCCTCCTGCAGACAATTTCTTTTTTGCTTTACTTTGCTAAACTTATCTTAGCTTTCTTTCCTCTATTTTGCAAGTATTTTACTGCTATGAGCAGCCTCAATTTTATCTTTTTACACTGCTTTCCACCTTGCAGGAATCTGGTATTTCCGATACTATAGAGGCAGATATGTATTTGGAGGAGGTACTTATGACAGAACAGGAGATTTCCATTATTTTAGAAAAACAGCGGCGTTTTTTCTCGACAGGGACTACGATCCCGGTTGATTTTCGTCTCGCCCAACTGAAAAAATTAAAAGCAGCAATGACCCGCCACGAGCAGGATCTTCACCTTGCTTTAAAAAAAGATCTCGGCAAAAGCCGTATGGAAAGTTATATGTGCGAAGTCGGTCTGACACTCTCTGAGCTGACCTGGATGCAGAAGCATCTGCGCAGTCTTGCCCGTGAAAAAAGAGTCCCGACACCACTCGCGCAATTTGCAGCAAAAAGCTTCCGTTCCCCATCACCTTACGGAACGGTTCTTATTATGAGTCCATGGAACTATCCTGTTCTTCTTACCTTAGAACCGTTGATCGATGCCATTGCAGCCGGAAACACAGCTGTCGTAAAGCCAAGTGCGTATGCACCTTACACAAGCGAAGTAATGCAACAGATCATAGAAGAATGTTTCCCGCCAGAATATGTTGTTTTCGTCACTGGAGGCCGAGCAGAAAACCAGGCACTTTTAAACCAGCGTTTTGATATGATCTTTTTTACAGGCGGAAAAACAGTTGGACGCGAAGTACTCCGCCATGCCGCTGAGTACTTAACCCCTGTTACCTTAGAGCTTGGTGGTAAGAGTCCTTGTATCGTGGACGCCTCTGCAAAGATCCCGCTTGCTGCAAAGCGGATTGTCTTTGGTAAGTTTTTAAACTGTGGGCAGACCTGTGTTGCCCCGGACTATATTCTCTGCGACAAAAGCATCCGTGATGAATTACTGGCTGCGATTCAGGCAGAAATCCGCAGACAGTTCGGTGAACATCCACTTGATAACCCGGATTACGGAAAAATTATTAATCAGAAACATTTCGACCGCGTACTTGGTCTGATCGATCCAGAAAAATTAGTCTGTGGTGGTGAAAATGATGCCTCTTCCCTTCGCATTGCTCCAACTGTTTTAAAGGATGTTACCTGGGCAGACGCTGTAATGGGTGAAGAGATTTTTGGACCAATTCTTCCGGTTCTCACCTATGAGAATCTTGATGAAGCGATCCGCACTGTAGAGGCACATCCGCACCCACTGGCTCTTTATCTGTTCAGTGAAAGCCAAACTGCACAGAAGAAAGTCCGCGATCATTGTCATTTTGGCGGTGGCTGCATCAATGATACTGTGATCCATCTTGCAACCAGCTCCATGCCATTTGGTGGTGTCGGCGAAAGCGGTATGGGAAGCTATCACGGAAAAGTTGGTTTTGAAACCTTCAGCCATTTCCGCAGCATTGTAGATAAAAAAACATGGATGGATCTGCCGATCCGCTATCAGCGTTATACAAAACGCAAAGAAAAGATGCTGAGGATATTTTTAAAATAATTTTCTGTAAAGATTCGGGTGTCAAAAGGTCTACATCTTAGTTTAGAATGACAAATTGCACAAAGAGAAACTTTCCATATTTCTTTTGTGCAATTTGCCAATAAAGGTTAGAGAGTAGACCTTTTAAATTACAGTTTTTTTACATAAGTAAGGATATCTTCCGCTTTTTCAGCGTAATGGGATGCACCATGTTCGTTCAGAAATTCTTTATCACGGAATCCCCAAAGGACTGAGATGCATGGCATGCCGGAATTCTTAGCAGTCTCTATATCCACATCGGAATCGCCTACATAAATAGCTTCCGCTTTTGTTTTTCCAAGCTCTTTTAAAGCTTCTACCACGGTATCCGGTGCAGGCTTTCTACGGATCCCTTCTTTTTCTCCGATCGCAACCGTTACAAGATCTTTAAAATATAATTCATTTAATTCTTTGACTGCAAAGTCAATTTTATTGGATACGATCGCGATGGCATAGCCTTCTTCTTTTAAGGTCGCCAAAAGCTCTGACACACCCTCGTATGGCTTGGTATTATCATTACAATGTTCCCCGTAATATTTTTTAAACAGGGAAAATGTTTCTTCAAATTTCGGATTCTCCTCGCCGCCTGGTACCGCCCGCTTCATCAGAAGTCGGACGCCATTTCCAACAAACCGCCGCACTTCTTCTATGCTGCGTTCAGGCATACCCTGCTGTCTTAATGCTGCATTGACTGCATTTGCAAGATCCTGCAGCGTATCTAATAAGGTACCGTCTAAATCAAATATAACCGTTGTTTTTTTCATAGCTTATTCTCCTTGTTTTTATTACTGCTTATTCAGTAATTATAAAGTGTATTTCTAACGTAGATTCTGTTAGTTTTCACGCTCCGCAGTCTACTGTTCTTTCAGATACGGGAAAAATAATTTACTCTGCTTCTTTTTATCAAACATGTTATTATACTGCAGCATCTGGTATTTCTGTATCCATTCCGCTTCCTCACCATCCGCTTCTTCCAAATGCATGTAACATCCATGCTGCTTTGAATAATAGCCTCTCGAATTGATTGCCGGAACCGTCTCCATCATATCTGCCAGAAACTGATTATATGCCGGCAGTGCAATACCAGCCTTCTCTAATGCCATCGTTGACAGATAGTTCAGGCTTGTGATTGGCACTTCCTTTGTCTCTGACTCATAATTGGTCCAAATGAAAAATGGCACAGTATACAGATGTTCCAATTCATCCTCTGTCAGGCCGGAAAGACCTTTTCCATTCAATCCACGATAAAAATTGCTGTTTAAGCTTGGCTGATGATCTCCGAAAAATACGATTTCTACCGGCTCCTCCACATTTTGAAAATAGCTGATTAGATATTCCAGTGCACTGTCACTCTCATGGACTAAAGATAAATACTGGTTTGCGTCTGCATAGCTTGCACCAAGCGTACGGACCTGTTCGTTGAAGTTATCATAGATTTCTGTGTATCCACCATGATTTTGCATTGAAATGCTCATAATAAACAGGTCTTCATTGGCACTCTTACTCTCATATTGATCAATGATCTTCTCATACAGTTCCTGATCGGTAATATATTTTCTGAGTAACCTGGTCTGGTCGAAATCATCGATAAAATGCATTTCATCAAATCCCATCGTCGGATAAACTATGTTACGGCTCCATCCTGTCTCATAGTAAGGATGCATCGCCACGCATGTATACCCCAGATTTTTCAGATTTGACACAATTGAAGTCGGTGTCTTACTGATATATTGCTGATATACAACCGAGCCACTTGGCAGAAATGCCATGGAATTGCCGGTCATAAATTCCCATTCTGAGTTCGGCGTCTTTGCTCCGAACACGGAAGAGAGCGCATAACCGCGGATCGTATTTTCTTTTATAGAATTAAAATACGGTGCCACTTCCTGATTTGTCCTAAAATCCCCGACAACACTTAAATCTGCATAGGACTCATTCATTACAACAATAATCGTTGGATTCTTCTCTGTTGTCTGTTCCACATAAGAGCTTCCGTCCCCACTGTAAGATTCTTCCAGCTCACTAATTGCCTCTTCGGAATAGCCTTCCGGCGCTCCGATAAAGCTGTCCCGGATACTTAACATAAAATTCAGCACATAACCGTTGCGATAGCTTCCCTTCTGCTCCCATGTTTCCGTCACGGTTCCCTGTGTCTGATCCGAAATATAAATACAGGATACCGCGATCAGTGCAGCACACACAAGCCCCATCCAGATTCTCTTTTCAAACTTCACATGGATTCTGCGCACCAGTGCCACATATAGCGTTGATATAAGAATCACATAGGCTGCCCTGTCATCTAAGACAAACTCATAATTGCCTGCTACACTTAAACCGGTCGCTGCAGACCGTAGATCACTGAAAATAAATTCATTGCCCCGGAACAGATATACAAAGTAATTCACGCCTGCAAAGATTATCAGTGCAGTGTGCGCGATCGTGCAGGTTAATCCTGCTCTTTTGGTAAAAATCTGTATTCCAAGATAAATCACAAGACAGCACAGCACATTCAACTGCAGCTTCTGGCTTGTGATCTTTGCACGCAATTCTGCGTCCAGCAAAAGATACTGGATCAGATGTGTCGTAAAGATACTGCCTGCACCAAGCATAACTGCTGTGATCCCACTCTGTAACAAAGGTTTTTCTATTTCAATTTCCAGTCCTTTTATGAGAAAATAAATCAAACCAAAACCGATCAGTGCAGCAAGGGAGCATCCCACCTTCACATATAGGACTGCTGCAAAGATCATGACTATGATCAGTTTTCCGATGTTGCTTTTCTCAAACTTCCACTTTATACTCATTTGTTATCCTTTTCTATGCTTAACCGTTTCCAACGATATTTTATCATCCCATAATAATTTGTCAATTTTGTGAACATTAAAATTTTTATAAATTTTCAAATGACACCCGAAGCCTATAAAGCAAAAAGAATGTGCCTTGGCACATTCTCGCGCCGAGCGCGGTCGCTTGCGCCAACCTACATCTTCGCGCGAGTGCGCATCATTGGCACGTTAGTGCCTTTTTGTGTAATAGGAAATTCCAAGGAATTTCCTATTACACAAAAAAAGAGTGAGATGTAACCTCCCACCCTCTTATAAGTCTTGTTATAAATTTTCAATTGCACGGTGCTCTCTGATCCGTCTTCCGATCACAACAAAAATTCCTATGATAAATGGGAATACAAAGGTTGCAAACCGGTATAACAGTGATGCAGATCCTGCCACTCCCGTCCCAACGATCCCGGCAAATAATGCTGTAAACACAAACTCCGTGGATCCGATCCCGGATGGACTTGGAAGTACCGCTGCTAACATAACCGACAGCGATGTAATCGCCATTGTCTCGATCAGATTTACCTGTCCGTTTCCAGCAAACAGCAGATATGGCATTCCGTACCAGAAGCATAGCTTGATCAGATTTAATACAATGATCCAGGCAACCATTTTATGTTTTTTCAAAAGAAAACGTGATGCATCTTCCAGCTCAGCACACTGTGCGGTCAGCTGTCCTCGCAGCGCATCCATTTTTCCTTTCTTATTACACGCATCGATCAGCCAGAAGATCAGTCTGTGAAACTTTTCGGAACAACAGAATAGGATCAGCCCCAGCGTAATAAGCATCGTAATGCCATACCCAGCCAGAAGAAGCCATACATATCCACCAAAATGGCTGCACATATATCCCCAGCTTATCACAAAAAAAATGACAGAATAAATTGCAATGCTGATCTTATGGAGCGCATATTGCAGCATGTATAAGCCGAAGCCCTGCGAATAATCAATTCCATGATCGTTTAAATAAATGATCGCCGCGATCCCGGATCCGCTTCCGAGTGTTGCAATACGATAAAAGGAACAGAAAAACATGTTTTCTATTCCCCACTGATAGCGAAATGCTGGTTGATACTGTCTGGCAAGAACGGTTGTGATCAGTGCCTCAACCAGACAGTACAACACGGACAATACACATAGCTTCGCTATGACCGACGGAGCAGTTGCCTGCAGCTGCTCTGCGATCGGTCCTGCCGAATCACGAAATGTGTATATAATTGCTGTTATTATGATAATGACAAATAACCATTTTAAAAGGTTTTTCTGTTTCTTACTAATTGGACTCGCCTCTTATTTCTTCTTGAAATTTGTGTAACCCTTCTGTTTATATGGATGTTCCTCCCAAAGCTTATCCGCTGTCTTCTTCCATTCGCATGCATATGCTTCGCATTTTCCGCATAAGTGCTCTACCGGCTCTGCCTCTTCCACGTCAGTAGAATGAGCACCTGTCTCATGAACCATTTTCTGTAACAGTTCCGGATTTTCAAGCATTGGACATGGTCTTAACATATTGTCATTGAATGGCTGACCATCTCTGTATGCCATAAATAATGGCTGTTTTAAACATTCCAATAAAGATTTCTCACGAATATTGGCACTGGAATAATGAATGAATACGCAAGGCTCCACATCACCCTTTGGATTGATATGGCAGTAGTTTCTTCCTCCTGCGATACATCCACCTACAAACTCACCATCATTCTGGAAGTCCATAACGAAGATCTCTTTTCCACCTTCTTTTGCACGGACCTCACGGATTCTGTGATAAATATATTCACGCTGTTCGGCAGTAGGCATCAGTTCCGGAGCTGCCTTCATACCAACTGGCATTAAATGGAAATACCATGCAAAACGGCTTCCATGTTCGATCAGCAGATCAAAGAACTCGTCTGATGTAACTGCATCCATATTTTTTCGAGTATAACATACAC
This sequence comes from uncultured Roseburia sp., assembly GCA_934358955.1. Taxonomy (GTDB): domain Bacteria; phylum Bacillota; class Clostridia; order Lachnospirales; family Lachnospiraceae; genus Roseburia. The sequence continues at coordinate 19,537 of CAKRLC010000032.1, forward strand.
TGTTACCAAAAATCAATCCATTTTCGTGAAGCAGATCCATTGCATGAAGTACCTTATCGTAAACACCTGCACCTCTACGGAAATCATTTGCATCTTCAAATCCTTCCAGTGAAATAGATAAGGAAAGGTTTCCGACACGCTTCATCTCATCACAGAATGCCTGATCGACCAACGTACCATTTGTGTAGCAGTGGAATGCACATTCATTATGTTTTTCACAAAGTTTGATGATATCAGCCTTACGTACTAATGGTTCACCACCGGTCATCATATAAAAATAAATACCAAGTTCTTTTCCCTGTGTAACAATGCTGTCCATCTCTTCAAATGTAAGATTTAATTTATTGCCATATTCAGCAGCCCAGCATCCGGTGCAATGTAAATTACATGCAGATGTCGGATCCATTAAAATCAGCCATGGGATATTACAATTATGTACTTCCCTCATTTTACGGATTGTCTTTGTTCCAAGGAATGCTGCCTGGAAACCAAGGTTTAATGCTGTCATCTTTGCGACATGCGGATCGGTCTCATCTAAAAGGCGGTTCAGATATCTCATCCATTTTTGATCCGGATTTTTAATCATAGCTCTTGCACCGTCGTATGCGTCCTTGCGGAAGTTATCACCCATAAACTTCTCCGTCAGATCCACGATCTGAAGAAGTGCTTTTTCCCGGTCTTTATTCAGATTTTTCAATGTAGCATCGACTGCCACACCAAATGCTTTTCTTTCTACTGTCTGTACTAAATTTGCCATTTTTTAATCCTCCGTTATCATCCTGACGATGATCTCTGCCCATCCATCCCAGGATGCATTTTTATATCTTTTGTTCTACAATATGAAGTATATGAAAAAAGTATTTTTTTTTGAATATGCAATAAAATTTGTTTGTCTCTTCGAAATATACATTTTCCGGCTTTTGTCTATCTTTCAGATACAAACGCTTTGTTTTTTAGTTATTGTTATTGCTACATGTAGTTTTTATTACTACATGTATTGTAACACTTTCTTTTGTTAAATCAACCTCTTTTTTTCCATAAATTTTACTTAACATCATCCTAAAATTGGATATAATGATGTATGAGATAATATATGAGAAAAGAGGTATTTCTATGCCAGGCTATGTAACACATTATATTTTTGGAAAAGATATGTATGACCAGATGAAGGATTCCTCCTTTAAGCAAAATATTTACAGAAACCGCGCTGTCTATTCGCTCGGCCAGCAAGGACCAGATATCTTCTTTTACTATCTTCCTGCCTATATCCTGCACGGACATAATCTCGGACATATGGCACATGCGCAGCACACAGGTACTTTTTTCTCAGCACTTTTAGAGAGCCGCAATGATTTCAAAAAAGCTTCCGAGCTTGCAATCGCAGATGCTTATCTTGCCGGATTTTTAGGCCACTATATTCTTGATACAACCTGCCATCCTTTTATCTACGGCAGGACTCATTTTCATGGACGGTCAAACGATTATTTTTCAAGACATGCTTATCTTGAAACAGAAATCGACACAGCCCTCTTAAAGCAGAAGCTTCACCGGAACCGTCATGATTTTCATGCAGAAAACACGATTCATCTCACACTGCGCCAGCAGCGAGTCGTTGCCCATATGCTCCACTATGCTTACCAGCACACCTATAAAGGATTATTTGTAAGCCGGTATACGATCTTTATGGCAATTTTTGCAACGCAGCTCGGCTTCCGGATTCTATATGATAAAACAGGTCAAAAAAAAGTGTTATTCCGTCTTGCAGAAAAACACTTCCTTGGCTATCCTGTTTTTTCGCCACTTATCGCAAACGACTCCTTAAGTTTCCGGACTGATCCGTTGAATCTGCAGCATAAAAAGTGGATGAATCCATGGGATCCATCCATTGTATCAGATGCTTCTTTTTTTGATTTATATGCCAAATCAGAGGTTGCTTATAAATGCCGTTTAAGAGAACTGGTAAGACTGTTACGGGAACATACTTCTTCTGATCATTATAAAATAAAAAAGGAGCCGTTTCTCCAAAAATATGGAAACAACTCCTTTCACAGCGGACTTGACTGTTCTATCCCAACCTAAACGATTCTGTTTGGTCAAAATTTTATCTGTTCTAATGGCATACGCAGCAGGGTTCTGTGGGATTCCCTGCTGCGTTGCACCATTTCTATTGATCTAAGTATTCTCTTAAATTCTTCATCCTTTCTTTTCCGATCCGATAGCCCTCTTCATAAAGTTCACGCAGCTTCTTTGGATCCGATTCCGTACGTCCGATCCTAAGTGTTGTTTCCGGTGCGATCACAAAAACTTTTCCCTGCTCTTCTAATTCCTCAAGTGTCTTTATATCGTCATTATAACGTTCAGCCCGCGTATCCATAGCTTTCACAATATTCGGATACTTCTTATATAATTTATCTGTGATCTTAATCGCTTTTTCTGTTGTTTTTACATAACCATGCTCTCTGGTAAGCACAACGATCAGTTTATCACAGCCTTCCTCTAATGCATGCCGAAATGGAATCGAATCTGCGATTCCACCATCTAAATAATAATGCCTGCCAATCTGGACCGGTTGGAATAAAATTGGTAGAGAACAGCTCGCCACAAGCGTATCTTTCATTTCCACACTCTGTGGGACTTTTAAATACTCTGCCTTTCCGGTGTGGATATTTGTTACAGCCGCCTCCACAACCCCTGGATAGGTTGCAAATGTGTCATAATCAAATGGCAGCAATTCATTCGGTACCTTGTCAAACACAAAATCGATGTTATAGTAGCTCTTCTTATTCGGATCAAACAGATACTTCATGCCCATGTATCTTTTATCAGCCATATATTCTTCTAAAAGTTTTAAGTTACGTCCCTTCTGTTTGGAAAGATAAGATACACCAAATGCGATTCCTGCTGATACTCCGATAAAATAATCCGGCATCAGCTTTTCATCCAAAAATGCATCCATAACGCCACAGGAAAAAGCAGTCCTGCTTGCGCCTCCTTCAAATACCATTCCTAATTTCATATTCTGTCTCTTCTTTCTACCTTTTCATGGTACAATGCTGTTTTTTATTTTATTCTGACTTAAGCGGTCAGACAGTATTACTCTTTCTACTTTTCTGCTTTTTGTGGCATAGCATCACTTTCTTCAATATAGAGTGTCACGCCACGGATCTCTTTTACTTTTACGATCGTGCCTGCCTCAAATACTTTTCCATCCTCATAAGCACGGGCTGTCCATTCCTGGCCGTTTAAAACCGCTGTTCCGGTTCCTTTTATATTATCTACGGTCTCTGTCAGGCAGACATTCTTTCCGACAGCTGCTTCGTAATTTGTCTTCACAAGCTTCGGTTTCATATATTTTAATGCCCATGGTCTTGTAAACAGGATCAGTATAACGGACACGACCACAAATGCTGCAAACTGCACTGCGGTTCCAAGCCCTGCTGCACACACAAGCAATGCCACAAGCGCACCGCCTGCAAACCAGATGGACGTCAACCCAACTGAAATAATCTCCACAACAATAAATAAAATAATAAGTGCGGTCCATATAATGATTGCATTCATAAATAATTCCTCCTATCCTTCTTGTTTGCTATGATATTATGGTTACTTTATATAATGAATATGTTTTTATCTTATTCTTTCTTAATTCTGCCTGATAAGCCTTACCGATATTGCATATCCACTTCAATATGATTTCCACATACTGTCACTTCTGCCATACTTCCACATACAAGCGGCATCATCGGTGGTTTGTGTCCGATATCCGTATCCATAATGATCGGTACGTTAAACTCTTTTAAAATATCAACAACTGCATGATAATGGTCTAATCCCATAAACTCATCTCCAATACATCCAGGACGGCCAATCAAAAATCCCTTTGTATATTTCAGCCAGCCTGCATGCTTGAGCTGCCACATAGCCCGGCGGATCCCCATTGTGTTAAAATCACAACATTCCAGAAACCAGATGATTCCATCCTCTTTGTATTTTTCATTAAACTCTTCCACATGATCAAATTCTGTTCCAAGCAGTGTTACAAGGCAATCCACACATCCACCAAGCAAACGGCCTGTCATGTGGATGGTTGCTTCTGAATTTTCACTTCCTTTGTAAATCTCTGTTTCTCCTGCTTTCCACGCAGTTATCACTGTCTTTTCACTCTCAGATTGTCCCGGATAAATTACAAGTTCTGTCGGTTCCGTGACATGATAAGGCACAAGCGGGTTTCCCTCTCCCTTCAGGTCTTCTTTTTCCCAAAGCTGATAGCCTGCTGCCTTCTGTTTCGTTCCGGTCAGAACATCCATTGCATCGCGAAGACTCTCATGCCATGGTTCCATTCCAAAGGCACCTGCACATGGTCCGTAAATTCCTGCAACATCACAGATTGTGCTTAGCAGAAAAATAAAATTCGTATTATCCGAATAACCCATATACCATTTAGGTTCTGCTTCTTTTATCTTTTCAAAATCCACATAACCGATCGTCTCACACATCATCTCGCCGCCTCCGCAGGAGATCAGTGCCTCATTATCCACACTGCAATAATAATCGGTCAGCTCTTTTCCACATTCCTGCGGTGTATTACTGATCCCAATTCCTTTATCCTCGTAACAGTTCGGTCCAAGATCTAATTTATAACCCATCTCTTTCCATTTCTTCTGTGCATTCTGAAATGCTGTATGATAAGGCTCTATCGCACACCCAAAGGATGGGGCAACAAATCCTATCGTTCCGTTTTCCGGTAAAAATTTTGGATATCTCATCTGTTTTTTCTCCTAACATTATCATATTCCTATTATCACACTTTTTCCCGGAAATGTAAATTTTTAACTTTCATGATTCGAGTGTCAAAAGGTCTGCATTTAAGTTTATGATGTCAGATTGCACAAAAAAATATTGCAAGTTTCATTGTGCAAAACAT
>CAKRLC010000033.1 GCA_934358955.1 uncultured Roseburia sp.
CCGCTTGCAGAAGCATGGGACAGGGAATGGGTAATACCACTGCCGTCACCAATAATATACAATCCCTCATGACAGGTCATCAGGTTCTGGTCAAGTTCCACTTCCATATTGTAGAATTTTACCTCTACACCATACAATAATGTGTCATCATTTGCAGTACCCGGTGCGATTTTATCCAGCGCATAGATCATTTCAATGATGCCATCCAGCAGACGTTTTGGAAGAACAAGGCTTAAGTCACCAGCTGCCGCATTTAACGTTGGAACAGTAAAGGATTCGCTGATTCTTTCTTCTGTACTTCTGCGTCCTCTGATCAGATCGCCAAAACGCTGGACAATTACTCCTCCACCCAGCATATTGCTTAATCTTGCAATACTTTCTCCATATCCGTTGGAATCTTTGAATGGTTCTGAAAAATGCTTTGCAACTAATAAAGCAAAGTTTGTATTGTTTGTCTGTTTTTCAGGATCTTCATAACTATGACCATTAACAGTAACGATGCCATTTGTATTTTCGTTTACAACTTCACCCTTCGGGTTCATGCAAAACGTCCGCACCAAATCTTCATATTTTGAGGTTCGATACACAATTTTGCTTTCATATAATTCATCTGTCAGATGGGCAAAAATGCCTGCCGGAAGTTCTACACGGACTCCGATATCAACGCGGTTTGAATTCGTTTTAATATCCAGATCACGGCATACCTGTTCCATCCATTTACTGCCGCTTCTTCCGGCAGAAATAACACATTCTTTTCCGTCATAATAAGAATCTTTATGATAGATCCGATATCCAGTGTCCAGTTTTTCTACTTTATCAACAAAGCAGTTAAAATGGAAATCCACTTTTTCTTTCAGATGATCATATAAATGTTCCAAAACAATATAGTTAATATCTGTTCCCAGATGGCGAACAGAAGCATCCAATAAATGTAATCCATTTTGCATACATTTTGTCTTCAGATCTGATCCGGCTGTAGAATATAATTTTGTGCCTTCTCCACCAAAAGCAAGGTTGATCTTATCTACATATTCCATTAATTCTAATGCAGATTTTTTCCCGATATATTCGTACAGCGTTCCGCCAAAATCATTCGTAATATTATATTTACCATCTGAAAATGCACCTGCGCCGCCAAAGCCACTCATGATAGAACAGCTTTTACAATGAATGCAGGCTTTCACCTTATCACCATCAATCGGGCAATAACGTTTTGCCAGTTCATTTCCCATTTCAAAAACAGCAATTTTTAAATCCGGTCTTTTTTCCAATAATTCATATGCAGTAAAGATTCCTCCCGGTCCTGCACCTACGATCACAACATCATACATATTATTTCCTCCTATACTGAAAAAAGTTGGCTACGTAAACGGTAGTCAACCTGTTTGGCGGTTGGTAGAAACGTCTGCCCATTTTGCAGACTTATACCTATATTATTATATCTAAAACCTCCTTCTGTTGCAAGAATATTGTCTTCATTTCTTTCTCGCTGACAGAGTGCTACTTGACATCTGCATGGCACTGCAATACAGTAAAAATATCAGAACAGGATATTGAAAACACAGGCATGATCATGGAGGAACTGACAGATGAAAACAAAACAGAAATGGCTGGCACCTTTGGGGATGTGGATCATATTTGAAATCGTTGCTTTCACACTCTGGCTTACAAAAGACAACTTATTTTATCTTTTGAATTTCAGCTATATCGGGACATCGATCGCACTCGGACTTTTGCTTTTTCAGCTTAACTACAAGCACGCCCGCAGGATCGTTCAACTGCTGGTCGGCTTATACATGCTGATTTATCTTGGGCTTATCTGCCAGGAAAATATGCAGATCGAGGGCTTTTGGTATTATCTTTTTACGGGAGTTTTTGAAGCAGCAACGATCCACTACGTGGTTGCAAAGATATTCGGACCGCTTTTATTTGGAAGAGGCTGGTGCGGATACGCCTGTTGGACAGCCATGGTACTTGATTTCCTTCCATATAAAAATCCACAGGCGCCAAGAAAGAAGATTGGATTTATCCGGTATATCACATTTGTATGCTCGTTTCTTTTTGTGGCAGCCCTGTTTCTGGCTCACGTAGAAAATATTGAAAAAATCATGTTCGTAGCTTTTATTATAGGAAATCTTCTGTATTATGCAGTCGGCATCCTTCTGGCGTTTGCTTTCAAGGATAACAGGGCTTTCTGTAAATATATCTGCCCTGTTACCGTCTTTTTAAAGCCTATGAGCTACTTTTCCATGATCCGTGTCAAATGTGACAAAGAGAAATGTGTTTCCTGCGGTAAATGCAAAAAGGTCTGCCCGATGAATGTCGATATGACGGATAATTCAAGAAAGCGTGAAAATGGAACAGAGTGCATTTTATGTATGGAGTGCGTCAAAGCCTGTCCTAAAAAAGCTCTCTGACACCCGAATCAGTTAATTGCCTGCTGTCTTTCTACCTGTCATTTGGGACATAACCCAATAAAATACGATACAAAACAGTAGTGCAAAAACAACTCCAAACACATTCTGTACGATTCGAAGACCTACCGCACCTTTTAATCCGTAGGCTTCCGTTGCAATCGCAAGCGCTCCGAATGTATTAAAGACTGCCTGCCATCCGTATTTTACGGAAAAACCGACTCCGATTCCACCAAGGATTCCGATATAGGCATATATGGATGGCGGCAGCAGGTAATAAAGTGCAATAAAGCATACCACACCTGCAACATTACCGATGATCCGGTAGCGTACTCTATAACGCATATCTTCCATAAATGGCAAAATAGCTGACATCGCCGCGATTCCTGCCCACATAGCACGCGGCATATGGCACAGTTCTGCGATAAAAAGAACGACCGGCACACAAAAGATCTGACACAGCTGCCATTTACTTCTTGAAGAAGTGATATCAAATTCCCGTATTACGTCTTTCATTTCTCTTTTATAAACTCTGCTTTTATGATTTCTGTAAAATACAAGACAGGTAAGCACGGCGCCAACCGCCATTCCTGCCAGTCTCATCTGATAACTTTTCCCAGACACATCATAACCATATAAAAGTAAATATCCTAAAACCAGGGTAGACTGGTTAAACATAAATGGATTATGGCATCCAAAAATAATTAACACTGCGATTGCCGTTATGTTAAGAATCAGTCCTAATACCAAAGGCAGCTGCTGTGACAAATGTGGGAAAACAGCCATAATTGCAAAAAACAATGCGATCAGCCGCGTCGAATGTCTGGTGTGAACACCCAGATCAGCATTTCGAAATACCATAAGGCATAACAAAACGACAACACCCACAATACTGTTTTCATTTCCGAACAAAATACTGAAAAGGGTAACGAATCCAAAGCAAAATGCCATTGTGATCGCAATCTTTACAAGGTATACCATTGTATGATACCATTTTTCCTTTCGTGTTTTGCTGTTTTTAAGCATCGCTTTTGAGCCTGCCTGATTTAATTGTAATTCCTGATAAAATGTCATTCTTTACTTTTCCTCGCTTTCTTTATTATTTTCCAGTTGTATTTTTTATGATCCTAAAATCCCTTCATGTTTTGTCAATAATCGCTTTTTCTTTTTCTTCTTTATATAATCACCTATTACAGTCATGCAGAACATCATACACCCAAACCGGTACGAATTCAATATTTTTATATTTTTATCCTCTTGACACATGTCCGAAACCGTACTATAGTAACAAGTACGATTTCGGACATTTTTTATTAAAAAACAATAGCGAAACAACCTATTTTTATAGAAAACATGAAATCACTTCTATATTTTTCATTTTAACAGGGAGTTCTACTATGACTATTTCATTATCCGAGCACTTTACCTACGGAAAGCTGCTCAAATTTACTTTTCCTTCCATGATTATGATGATCTTAACCTCCATCTACGGTGTCGTGGACGGTGTATTTATTTCAAACTTTATCGGGGCAGAGCCTTTCGCTGCCGTCAATATCGTCATGCCGTTCCTCATCATCTTCGGTGCAGTTGGCTTTATGCTTGGAACCGGAGGCAGTGCACTTGTTGCTTACACACTCGGTACCGGAAACCACAAAAAAGCAAATGAGATCTTCTCTCTTTTAATCTATGTACTGATCGGAATCGGTCTGGTATTTACAGTTCTCGGAGAACTCTTTCTTGCGCCGATTTCCGGCATCCTCGGAGCTGATGCTGCCATGCTTCCATACTGCATCCAGTACGGACGTGTCATTCTGATCGCCCTTGTGCCTTTTATGCTGCAGAATGTTTTCCAGAGTCTTCTCGTTACGGCAGAGCGCCCACAGCTTGGACTTTATATTACGATTATTTCCGGTGTGACAAATATGATACTCGATGCGCTTTTTGTCGCTGTGTGGAGGCTGGGTGTGCCAGGAGCTGCCGCGGCAACTGCACTCAGCCAGTCTATCGGTGGTATCGTCCCTCTGATTTATTTTCTTCTGCCAAACAAAAGCAGACTGCGCCTCGGTAAAACGCACTTTGATATGAGTTCCATCGTAAAAGCCTGCTCCAACGGTGCTTCTGAATTTATGACCAACATTTCCATGTCCATCGTCAACATGCTTTACAACTGGCAGTTAATGCGTCTGCTCGGCACAAATGGTGTTGCCGCATACGGCGTTATCATGTATGTGACATTCATTTTTGCCGCTATTTTCATCGGTTATTCCATGGGAAGCGCTCCGATCACAGGTTACCACTATGGCGCTGGAAATAAAGAGGAATTAAAGAGCCTGCTGCGCAAAAGCTTACGGATCATTATCATTATGGGAATCATTCTCACTGCCCTTGCAGAGCTTCTGGCAAGACCATTGTCTATGATTTTTGTCAGTTATGATACCAAACTTTTAGATATGACCATCTATGCATTTATGGTTTATTCCCTGTCCTTCCTCGTAAGCGGTATTAATATGTACACCTCCTCATTTTTTACTGCATTAAACGATGGCTTTACTTCTGCATTTATTTCCTTCTGCCGGACACTGGTATTCCAGATTATTTCCGTTATTTTGCTTCCGGTTCTTTTCGGTGCAAGCGGAATCTGGTATGCTGTACTTGTAGCCGAACTTCTTTCGCTGATCGTTTCTGTTTTCTTTTTACTGAAAAACCGGAAAAAATATGGCTATGGAAAGGATGCTTAGACAATGGGATCTGTTTTTAAAGAGTTTAACAATATAATCGGAATGATCAACAGTGCTTACCATGAGGCAGCACTGAAGATGAATATTACAGACAGTATGCTTGATATTTTATATGTTTTTGACAATCACAATGGGAGCTGCTATCAGAGTGCCCTTTACAAGGAATCCGGACAGACCAAGTCCACGATCAACTCTGCCGTGAAAAAGATGGAAAAGGAAGGCTATCTCACCATTTCTGCCGGCCCTGGGAAAAATACCTATGTCGCACTCACGGAAAAAGGACAGACTCTGATGCGTCAGACAGTCTGCCATATGATACAATTCGAAAATGAAATTTATGAGAGCTGGTCGCCCGAGGATCAGGAGACCTTTATCCGGCTCAACAAAGATTTTGCAGAGAAGATCTCTGTGAAAGTGAAATCACTGTAACAGAAAAGTCAATATCTGTATCATACCTGTCAATGACTGCATCGCATTCTTACTTCTCATCGTATATAATTCAGACAGTTTCAATTTTTCCACTTACTTTATTGAAACGATTATATTCTCCGGGATTATACCCGAATTGCTTACGAAAAGCACTGGCGAAACGACTCGCATTACTGAACCCATTCATTTCTGCGATCTGCGTCATGCTATACTGTCCACTCTGCACAAGAGGAAGGCTCTGATTCAACCGGTATTCCCCCAAATAACCGGTGATCGTTTTCCCTGTCATCTTTTTAAAAAGACGACAACAGCCTTCTCTGGACAAATGAATCTGCTCAGCCATTTGAAGCAGGGAAATTCCGGAGTCATAATGTTCGTGGATATAGCCAAGCATCTGCTCAAGACGTTCCAGTTCCAGCTGATTTGAAGCGACAAATTCCGGAACCGCTCTTTTGCTCTCTTCCAAAATCTTGGCAAATATTTCACATAAAATACCCTTTATTCTTAATTCGAAGCAAAAGGGTTTCTGGTCAAAGAGCTGTTCCACCTGATTTAACAAGTCAATCATCTCTTTTTCATATTTTTTTTCTTTTTTTAACAGGATACATGGAACAGCGGCGTTTTCCAGAAATGGTCTGAAACAGTTCTTCTCTATATCACAGCCAAATTCTCCATATAAGAGATCCGGCCTTACAATAACCGAACTGTATCGTACCCGTTTGTTATTCGGTGAATGACAGCTATGTGGTGCATTCCGGTTCAGAAGGATGGCTTCTCCCGGTCTGATGCAATAACTTTTCTGATAGACCTGATAGATAAGCTCTCCATCCTTTGGAAGTCCGAACTCTAAATCATTATGCCAGTGGATTGGAACATTTCTTCCTTCAAAAGCCCACAGATCATCATGGTTTACCGTCATAGGAAATCCATCTGTCCCATGCTGGATCAGTTCGCGATTCGTATCATCTTTCAGAATTTTCTTCAAAGCCATACTGTATTCCCCCTTTCTTAAATTTATAAATGATACAACATCATTCCTACCTATTTTGTACAATAAGTTCACTATAACATCAAGTGTTATTTCTGTTTTATATTTTTTAGATAAATACTTTGGAGGTTCTTATGTCAGGAGAAAAAGAAGCTGATCTGACAACCGGCAGCCCATTCTGGTCTTTATTCCGGTTCGCGATCCCTGTAATTCTCGGAAATCTTTTTCAGTTATTCTATACTTTAGCAGATTCTGTTATTGTTGGAAAGACATTAGGTGCAAACGCACTTGCAGCCGTTGGTGCTACCAGCACGATTATTTATTTTGTTTTTTGCTTTATTAACGGTTTCACCGGCGGATTCGGGATCTGTCTTGGTCAGCGCTTTGGCGCAAAAGATGATACCGGTATGCGGAAAAGTATTGCTGCATCCACCGTCTTAAGCATTATATTTACGGTCCTGCTGACAGCTGTCTGCTGTCTGTTTGCTGATCATTTTCTGCAGCTGATGAAGGTTCCGGATGAAATATTTACAGATGCTTACCGTTATATGTTTATCGTACTTCTTGGAACAGGTGCAACTGTTTTTTATAATCTGGTTTCCAATATGCTCCGCGCACTTGGCGATAGCCAGACACCACTTTATTTCCTCGTATTTTCTTCTATTTTGAATATTTTTCTGGATCTTCTTTTTATCATTCCGGGGAAAATGGGTGTTGCCGGTGCCGCATGGGCAACCATCCTTGCGCAGTTTTTATCCGCTCTGCTCAGCCTCATTGTAGGACTAAAAAAATACTCTGTCATGCATTTACATAAGTCTGATTTTTCTGATCTTACACCGGCAATCCTTTTTCATTTTAAAATCGGATTTACCATGGGATTTCAAATGTCCGTTATGTGCATCGGACAGCTCGCCATGCAGGCAGTTGTCAATTCTATGGGAACATCTGCTGTTGCCGGATATACTGCTGCTTCCAAGGCAGACCAGTTATCTGTCTTAGTCAACAATGCCATGATGACTGCGATCTCAAATTATGTAGCACAGAATTTTGGTGCAAAAAAGAAAGACCGTATCCGCCTTGGCGTACGCGCCTGCCTGGTTCAGATACAGTCCTTAAATCTCATTATGTGCATTGGTATTTTGTTACTCCGCCATCCGATCGTACAGCTGTTTCTTTCTGCACCTTCAGAAGAAATTTATCACTATTCTGATGCCTACTTAACAGTTGTAGCACCTTTTTATTTTCTTCTTGGATTTTTAGCAGTTTACCGCTCCACCATTCAGAGTATGCAAAATACCAGAGCTCCATTTGCAGCCTGCATGATCGAGCTTGTTATGCGTATTGCAGCCACAGCCGGTCTCTCCGGATTTCTCGGTTACCTCTCCGTCTGCATCGCAAGCCCGCTTGCCTGGTTTGGTGCCTGCGCCCTGTTAGTTCCATGCTATTACCGCATGATGAAGCAGTTTACATAATGTTCCGAGATTTTAGCCTCTGGCCTGCTTTAAGTTGTATACCGTTGCAGAACCAATGACGAGCACTGCTCCAACAATGGACAAGCTTCCGATCGTCTCTCCGCAAAAAATAGCCACAAGAACCGGATTTAAAATTGGCTCGATCGTAGATGTTAAGGATGCTGTCACCGGTGACACACGATCTAATCCTTTCGATAAGAAGATATACGACAATCCAAACTGTACAATTCCAAGTGCGACTACATACACCCAGACAGTCGGTGTAAAAACGGTCTCTTTCATAAAAAATGGGATTCCGATCAGTATGCTGATCACATGGGAAACGATCAATGACGATTCAAAATCACCGCCTGGAAATTTTTTGATCAAAAATACTCCCGCATAACTAAATCCGGAAAGGATTGCAAGCAGATTTCCTGCCATTCCTCCGGCGCTTAATGATTCAAAGAAAAAGCATACGATTCCAAGCAGCACGAGAAGGCAGGTAAGTACTGCATCCTTCTTTGGTTTCTGTTTGTATACAAGCCACACGATCAAAATCAGAAAGACCGGCTCTGTAAACTGCAGCACGATCGCATTTGCTGCTGTCGTCATTTTTGTTGCCATGACAAAGGTTACTGCCATAATGCAATTGCACATCGCGCCAAACAGCACCATTTTATTGAAAACAAATTTTCTTCCCTGAGACTTCTGATACAATATGATCACGATCAGTGAAAGCACGCTTCTGGCCAGACTGATGGAAAAAGAATTCCAGGGAATCGATTTGATCAGGACACCTCCTGTACTAAAACAGATTGCCGACAGCAGCACATAAATCGTTCCTAAAAGGCTGCTTTTATTCAGTTGTTCTTTGTTCATTTCTGTCATTTCTCCTCTTGTCATACCAAGGTTTTTGTCCCCTGGCTTATTCTATATTCGATTCCGTATCTTAATGCTCTTTCTAATCCTCTAGCAGGCCAAGCTTCTCTAATGCCAGATAGAGCCCATCCGCATCGATATGCGCCGTAACCAGATCTGCTCTCTGCTTCACTTCATCAAGTGCATTCCCCATTGCAATGCCTATTCCGGCATATTCCATCATCTGCAGATCATTTGGGCCATCCCCGATTGCTATGCTGTTTTCCCTTGTAATTCCAACATGCTCCAAATAGCGCTTCATTCCGGTTGCCTTGTGAATGCCATTGATCCCGACTTCCCCACAGGAATCATTTGCACAGCTTAAGCTTAATGCCACGGTATCAAAATACGGTTCTAAATCCGCATGGACTTTTGCAACACCATCAGACGCATCATAATAAATAAGCTTTTCTTCCTTCGCATGATTCCATGTATCTTCACGGATTTCCATCTCTCCGATGAGCTGTTCCATGTGTTCCGCCGTAACTCCCATCTCCTGCATAATCTCAAAGATACGCTGCTTGCTCCATTTATTCATAACAACGCCCTTATCGGTCTGAAAGCAATATGCGTAATGATGGTTATCCATGTATTCCGAAACAAATTTCCGATGTTCCTCATCGATCACTGCATGGTAAATCTCTTCGCCGTCTGCTACCACCTGCGCTCCTGCTGCCATCACCATCCCGGAAAAACCAAGATCCAGCAAAAACTGCGGCAGCTGAAATCTGCTCCGCCCACTGCACACGACTAACTTATGTCCATTTTGTACAGCCTTTTTTATCGCTTTTTTCGCAGACTCCGGAATCACACCCTTACTATTTACGATGGTTCCGTCTACATCCAAAAATACCACTTTCTTATCCATTTAAAATCACCAGTTCCTTATCAACTCTTTTTTGTTACAGATTCCATTTTATGCACAAAAGAATCATTATCCCTATTTTAAAAAAACATAATTGTATTTTAAACATTTTTTCCAAAAACAACAAGAGGCTATGGAAGATATCGCCATTTTGCCATATCTTTCATAACCTCTTACTATATGCTTCAGTCATTTGGTACAATGTTGAACCATTAGCTGCGTCAATCGCGTAGATTAGATTTTTATTTTTCGCTAGTCGTGCAGTTATTGCCAAGCGATGTACTACTTTAAATATCCTGCCCTCACAAGCGGATTTTTGATCAGCGGTGCTACAATGATCGCGATCACCATTTTCAGAAGGTCTCCAATAATAAATGGGATCACCCCTGCCATCAGTGCTGCCTGGAATGTCATACTTGCTTCATAGGCAAGCCATGCTGTTCCCAGCGCATAGCAGACTGCTGTTCCTAAGATCATTCCGAGCAGATACATTACTTTTTTTCCAGGGAATTTTTCAATAAACCATCCACTGATGATCGCAAGCGGAATAAATCCGATCAGGTAACCTCCGGTCGGTCCGAACAGCTTCGCCGGTCCTGCTGTAAAGCTTGAGAATACCGGAACACCTACCAGTCCGATCAAAAGGTAGATACAATAAGAAACAGTTCCCTTCTTCCATCCAAGTAAAACCACTGTAAAATAGATTGCCAGGTTCGTCAGGGAAATCGGTACCGGTCCGATTGGAAGGGACAATGGTCCTAAAATACATGTTACTGCTGTCATTAATGCAATGATTGCAATTGTCGATGTCTGGATTTTCTTTTCGTTCATAACTTGATGTCTCCTTTTTTGCTTTTCGTATAGCAAATTATCTTTTTCATACGGTCTTATTCTATCCGACATCGCTCCAATTGTCAACCTGTTTATTTTTATAAGTTTACATTTTATTGTTATAAGCCAGAAAAATTTATTCTATACTTCCTTTTTTCTTCTGACTGTGTTACTATTGTATCTGTAAAGAATAAAATGTGTGTTATAAATAGTTTTTTATGTGACACATATTTGAAATTTACCTAGTGGTACATTGATAATATATTTACCCAGGTAGTCGGGGGACGTGCTCTCATTCGTTCCGAGCCTTACGGAAAGGATGATGCTTATGGTTGCATGGAATGATCTGTTTACTTTTGTCATCATGTTGATGGCAATTCTGACTTACATAGATACTCATAGAAAACATAAAAAGTAGCCGTCCTGTTCATTTGGCGATGAAAACGGCTACTTTTTTTACTACATATATTCGCCGGAACGGGTGACCTGCACTCACCTGCCGACTGCCTTGTTAAATATATTATAAAGCACTGATCAGTCTTTGTCAAATATCAAAGCTCTACATAACATTATATTACTAATTTACCAAAACAACTCTATCTGTCCCGCAACAGTTCCTGATACACGTCGCGCTTGCTGATACCGCGGTCTTTTGCTACAAGCTTCATTGCTTCCTTACGGTCAATTCCCTGACTTTCATACACCTGCATATGCTCTTCGATCGTCATTGCTTCCCAGTTTTTTTTCTCCTCTTCGGCAATCTCCGAAAAGCTTTTTCCCTGGATCACAAGTACATACTCTCCGCGCGGTTCATTCTCTTCATAATAGCGGAGACTGTCGCCAAAGGTCGTCTGCATCTTCTCTTCATAACGCTTCGTAAGTTCCCTGCAGACTGTAAGTCTCCTGTCACTTCCGAGTACCTCCTGCAGTTCTTCCAGTGTTTTTACAAGATGATGCGGTGCTTCGTATACGATCATTGTTCTTGTTTCATTCGCAAGCTGTCCAAGTACCTGCGCCCGTTCTTTTTTATCCCGCGGAAGAAATGCTTCAAACGCAAATCTTCTTGTTGGAAGTCCGGACATCGTAAGCGCTGTAATGCAGGCTGCCGCTCCCGGAAGCGAAGTTACTTCCATCCCCTCTTCATAGCAGATACGCACAATATCCTCTCCCGGATCTGAGATTCCTGGTGTACCGGCATCTGTGATCAGGGCAATGTTTTTTCCCTCCCGGAGTTTTTCCACAAGCTGATATGCCTTATCAATTTTGTTGAACTCATGGTAGCTTGTCATTGGTGTCTTTATTTCAAAATGGTTCAGCAGCTTGATCGAGTTTCTGGTATCTTCCGCTGCGATCAGATCGACCTCTTTTAAGGTACGAAGCACGCGGAATGTGATGTCTTCCAGATTTCCGATCGGAGTTGCACACAAATACAGTTTTCCTGCCATATATCTCCCTCACTTTTTTATGATAGAATACTATTGAGGCAAAAATGTCAGTTCCTTAGCTGTGTATACAGATTGCACAAAAGAAGTTTTTCAAATTTCTTTGTGCATAACATTCCGATGAGCCTCTGAAAACAAGAATCGTGTTCAGCAATGGCTTCCACGATTCTTAAGTCTCATCTCCATTGCACAAGAATAAATTTGAAAAACTTCTTTTGTGCAACCTCTCAATAAAGTTCTGTAATCTGCCATTTTCACCTCAACAGCCTCCCCTTCCATAGTGTAATATTGTAACATGAATGGTTGCCTGTTATTGGTCTGTGTTGTTCTTCTCCGCAAGTTTTGGAAGCAGGAAGTAGAGTATCACGCCTAATGCCACGATTCCAAAGGAAATGATCTGTGATGTGGAGAAGATGCCAATGCTTCCACGGTAATCGTCCCGCAAGAACTCGATCAGGAATCGTCCGATTCCATAAAGAAGGAGGTAAGCCGATGCCACGCGTCCTTCCTTTGGTTTTTTCGATGCATACCATAGCAGCAATGCACAGAAAAGAAAGTCTCCTGCGGAAGAAATCAGCTGTGTTGGAATGAGTTTTACGCCATTTGGTGCAAAATCAGAATGTTGGAAGGTGATCCCATACCATGCATGTGTCTCTCTTCCATAACAGCATCCTGCACAAAAGCATCCGATACGTCCAAAACCCTGTGCCAGGGAAACCGCCGGCATTACAAGGTCAAAATAAGAAATAAACCGCACTTTTTTGGTCTTACAATATACCCAGCTCGTCAGGATTCCCCCGATAATTCCTCCATATACGACATAACCGTTTTTGAAATTCCATAAAATCGACGGATCTTTTAAAATCTGCGGCAGTTCAACAATGTAATATAATAATCTGCAGCCTACCATACCTCCGATCAGGGCGCAAAAGAAAATGCCCCAGATCACATCCTCGTTCAATTGTTTCTTTTTTCCGCGATAAACACACAATGCAAGTGCTGCTGCGAATCCCAACGCGATCATAATACCATACATATATAATGTGATCGGTCCAATTGTAATTTTGTTAAACATAATTTGTTCCTCGTCTTTCTAATCTTCACTGTCAGTTCTGTCAACAACGTACATGATAACTTGCTCAAAAGAAATCTTTGAAATTTCTCTTTTGCGTAAGTGATCCACACAGCCTTTCATTCAGACCGTCCCTTAATCAATACCCATAAATGTCATATATTTCATCCGTATATACACCCTGTTCTTTATAGACGATCAATGGCTTTTCGATCGTAAC
This sequence comes from uncultured Roseburia sp., assembly GCA_934358955.1. GTDB lineage: Bacteria > Bacillota > Clostridia > Lachnospirales > Lachnospiraceae > Roseburia. Next base: position 13,372 of record CAKRLC010000033.1, read on the forward strand.
ACGGGATTTTCCACCGCGCAGTCCTTCGATCAATACCATATTCGGCTCTCTGTCGAGATACGGATGCACAAACCGGAGCCTTTTCGGTTCAATTTTGTACTCTACCATTTTGCTCATAATCTCTGCCAACCGAAATGGTCTGTGTACCATATAAAATCTTCCACCTGTCATCAGAAGCCTTGCACTTTCCCGTAAAATATCATCCAATGTGCAGAGTACCTCATGTCTGGCGATCGCCTTTGCCTTTGATGGCGAATTCTCTCCGTGTGTTCCGATCATATACGGCGGATTTGTCGTGATCACATGAAAAGAAGATGCTCCAAATATATTTGAAGCATCCTTAATATCACCGGTTACTACTTTTATCCTATCCTCCAGATGATTGTATGCAACACTGCGTCTGGCCATGTCTGCACTTTCTTCCTGGATCTCTAATGCTGTAAAATCTGTTGCTGCTGTTTTTGCTTCCATTAAGATTGGAATGATCCCTGTTCCGGTTCCAAGGTCTAAGACCCGCTCACCGGCTTTTGCCTGCGCAAAACCGGAAAGCAGCACTGCATCCATTCCAAAGCAGAAACGCGCCGGATCCTGAATGATAAAATATCCGTTGCGATGCAGTTCATCTAAGCGTTCCCCTTCATGGATCAGATTATTTTCCTTCATCAAACTTTGACTTTCCTCCACGATCTTCTAACGCTGCCAGTTCCTTCATTTCCTGCGCTGTCAGCTTAACGTCTTTTCGTCTCTTTGGTTTGAACTTCAGCTGTTTGGTATGATATTCACGAAGCTCTTTTTCATCATCGATTTCTACAAGAACCTTTACAAGCTGGCGCAATACATTCACAGAAGAAACTTCTCCCTTTAATCCATCATCTGTTGTAACGATATCGCCAACATTTGGCAGTCTGCTGTTCAGATACTCATAGGTTTCTTCTTCATTCTTCAGGCAACACATCAGTCTTCCGCATACACCGGAAATCTTTGTCGGATTCAAAGACAGATTCTGCTCTTTTGCCATCTTAATGGAAACCGGTGCAAACTCGGACAGGAATGTATGGCAGCATAATTCGCGCCCACAGATTCCATAGCCGCCCATGATCTTCGTCTCATCCCTTACACCAATCTGGCGCAGTTCGATCCTCGTACGGAATACCGCAGCAAGATCTTTGACCAGTTCACGGAAATCAATACGTCCGTCTGCTGTAAAATAAAACAGTAATTTGTTGTTATCAAATGTATACTCGGCTTCTACAAGCTTCATATCTAATTTGTGTTTTGCAATTTTCTCCTGGCAGATACGGAATGCTTCTTTTTCTTTTTCCCTGTTCTTCTCAGACTGCTTCTCATCCTGCTCTGTCGCAATGCGGATCACCGGCTTCAATGGCTGGATCACGCTCTCTTCAGATACTTCACGCGGATTCGTCATGACGGTTCCCATCTCAACACCCCTGGCGGTCTCGACAATGACATGCATTCCTGCTTTTAACGACAGCTTCCCTGGTCCGAAATAATAAATCTTTCCGGCATTGCGGAAGCGAATTCCTACTACTTTTACCATTCTAGTTCTCCTTTATTGTCAGCAATAACAGCTCTATTACAAGGTCGAAGTTTACATTTGCATCCAGACGGATCTGCGCCTTTTGCAGTGCTTCAAGAATCGTATCGATTCCATTGTAAGAGCTTTTCTCTGCTTCTCTTTTTATATCATAAACCTCATCTTTAAAAATGAGGCCATTTACATCACTTGTCGCTTTGAAATAAAGAACATCCCGATACCAGATCATCATCAGGTCAAAATAATCCCTCACTTCAAGCTTATATTCTCCGATCTGCTTCACTGCTGCAGTCATCTCATAGAGATCAATATCATCCAAACGCTTCATCAGCTGGATCGCAGATGCCTTCATCTCATTAAAATCATCGGACGCTGCAAGCTGGATCGCTTTGCCGACATTGCCCTGTGCAAATGCCACGCAGACATCTGCCTGATAATCCGGGATCTGATATTTTTCCATTAAAAACTTCTTGATCTTCTCATCCGGAACCGCCTTAATATTCAAGGAAACACACCTTGACAAAATAGTTGGCAGAAACAGATCCTGATTCGACGTCAGCAACAGGATCACTGCATATGCCGGCGGCTCCTCGATTGTTTTTAAAAGCGCATTCTGAGCCTGCTGGTTCATCTTCTCTGCTTCATCAATAATATAAATCTTATGTCTGCTGCTATAAGGCTTCACCACGATATCCTGGTTCACCTGTGTCCGGATATCGTCCACCGAGATCGTATTCGGCTTCTCATGTGTCACATAGATAATGTCCGGCTGATTATGGCTCATCGCCTGCTTACAGGAATGACATTCCATACATGGTTCTTTTCCGCCTTTTTCACACTGCAAGGTCATGGCAAACGCCTCAGCTAACATCTTCTTTCCGGATTTGTCCGGGCCATTTATAATATATGCATGTGATACCTTATCCATTGCGATCGCATTCTGTAAATGTTCTATGATCTGTTCATGTCCTATTATCTCTTTAAATCCTGCCATATGCCGCTCCGCCCTGATGTTCACACATCTGTATAAATTCTTTTATCTCAAGTTCTGTCTCTTCGAGTACGTTATTCTCAAAGCGTTTTCTGATTCCTGCCGCTTCAAGCTTCTCCTCTGAAAAATCTGCTGAATCCGCAAGAAATCTGCGGCAGAGTTCTTCATACTTTGGCTGCTCCTGCGCACGTTCCCTGCTTAATGCACGGGCAAGACGTTCACCGTCTTCCACTTCGATATAAACAGGAACCACATTTGCTGCGCCAAAATAATCTCTGATCTTCAGGTAAGACTCCAATGTTCCTATCATAAGATAGCTAAACTGGTCTAACTGGATCTGTCCATCATCCACAGTAAAATACTTCCAGATCCCCTGTATCGTATGATAGGCACGCAATTCAATGATCTTTCCTTCTTTTTCAAGCTTCTCTACGGCATCCTCTCCGCAGAAAATATATTCCACTCCATTCTGTTCCCCTGCACGAACAGGTCTTGTCGTATACGGAATGAATGTTTTTAAAGCAAGCTTTGGTTGTGCAAGGATCCTTTTATAGAGTGTATCCTTTCCTGTCGAGCTCTTTCCCATCATACAATATATTTTTCCCATATGTCCTGCCTTTTTTTAAGTATAATATAGTCTTTAAAAATATACAATCTTTATCCTTTTTTTACTGCCATCACAGCTTTCTTATGCAACAGAGCAGCATTTGTTTTTCTGCCGGATGAACAGCAACTCCTTCCACACGAAGTCCCATGGAAAGACACCTCTTTATATTTTCGATCAGCTGCGCGGTGATCCGTTCGCCCGGAACGATCATCGGAATTCCCGGTGGATACAAAAAAACGGTGCCTGCCGAGATCTTCCCCTCCGCTTCTGTAAGCTCTGTTTCTTCCGTGGAAAACGCTTCTGCTTCGTAAATCTCTTTTTCCTTCGGATTCGGTTGATATATTTTCTCAATAAATTCTTTTGAGATATGATTTACTTTTTCCCTGTTTTTTAAAACTTCCCTGTCAATCTCATGCAGCGCCTCGCAAAGCCGTTCTAAGCCTTCTTCGGTATCCATCAGACTTGTCATGCCAAGTACATAATACCCGGAAACCATCTCTATCTGCAAATGAAACTTTTTCCACAAAAGCTCATGCAGTTCTTCCCCGGTCAGCCCTGCGCCTTCTGAGAACATCACAAGCTTTCCATCATCCCAGTCAAACGCTTCATTACGGCTTAGGTCACTCCGGTTCATCACATGAAGACACCGTAAATCTTCTGTCCCCCTGTAAAAATCATCTAACCGCCTGCGGTACTGTGCAAAAAGTGTATCCCTGTCTTTTTCCAGTAAACGGATGCACTCATCAATCCCTGCCATTAACACATAAGACGGAGAACTCGTTTCAAAAATACCAAGGAACTTTTTCACCCGTTCCACATCGATCCGTGACGTATTCAGATGAAGTAACGCGGTCTGTGTAAAAGCCGGCAGTGTCTTATGGACACTCATGATCACAGCATCCGCTCCAAGCTTTATGGCATTTTCCGGGAACCCTCCTCCAAAGCCAAAGTGGGCACCATGTGCTTCATCTACGATCAGTGGGATTCCACTGTCATGGCAAAGCTCTGCAATGCTTTTGACATCCGATACGATTCCTTCGTACGTTGGGGAAGTAAGGATCACAGCCGACGCATCCGGATGCTCTGCAAGCGCTGCTTTTACCTGTTCTGCTGTAATCTGTCCCTGTATCCCATTCGCTGTGATCTGCGGATACAGATACTCTGCATGAAGCTCATTTAAGGCAAGTGCATGATAGACTGCCTTATGACAGTTTCTTGCAACGATCACTTTATCCTTTTTCTGTGTTGCCGCGCAGATCGCTGCTAACAGTCCGCACGTACTTCCGTTTACAAGATAATAGCACTGCTGTGAACCATATAATGCGGCTGCCCGTTCCTGCGCTTCCTTCAAAAGACCTTCTGCATGATGCAGATTGTCAAAATCATCAATCTCTGTAATGTCTATCATATATGGATTTGGAAAAGACAGCTGCCTGCGCTTGTGTCCCGGCATGTGAAACGGGTAATCCGAAGACGCTGCATATTTCTGTAATGCATCCAACAAATATGTCATAAAATGTGTTCCTCATTTAGCCAAAATCAATTTACAATGCTTCGAACCTGTAAGTTCAACACTATTTTATGATTATAGCACACAATTTTTGCAAATTCAGCAGATACTTGAAAAAGAAACACTTCCTATGCTATAGTTGTTACTGTTCACTCGTACCTCGTTCCAGTAACGATTCGCAGACTCATTTTAAGTTTTTGCTTCGCAAAAGGAGTCTGCTCACTCTTGAATCACTTTCTTACGCAGCAAAACAGCTAGTGTTTTACTGCTGAGTGAACAGTAACCTATAGTTAGTTTAGATTTTATTGTGGAGGTTTGAAATGGGACATGCACTTGTGATCCTCTGTGGTGGAAACAGCGTCCGTATGGGAACGGACAAGGCTCTTCTTCCTTTTGGGGATTCCTGTTTAATTGAATATCTGGTTCAAAAATTCCAGCCTTTTTTCTCAAAGATCTATCTTTCTGTGAAAAAAAAGGGGGACTACTCTCATCTGCAGCTTCCGGTCACTGAGATTCCTGACATCTATCCCAATGCAGGTCCGATGTCCGGCATCTTTTCAAGCCTGTCGATGATGGATGAGCCTGCTGCCTTTTTCATGTCTGTCGACACACCATTTTTGGAACCGCAGGCAGCTCTCGCACTGCTCTCTTCGATTGATGATGCAGACATCTGCACGATCCGCGGCAAAGCCGCTTACTTAGAAACAGCAACCGCTGCTTATTCTAAGAGCTGTATCACGACGGTCGGCAAATGTCTCCTGCTGCATCAGCTGACCTTTCAGACATTGCGTGAAAAATGCAATACCCGGTATCTGACAGAAAAAGCGATCGCAGAATATGTTCCGACACCGATCGATATCCAGCTCTATAACCTGGATACGCGTTCCAATTACTATCACGCACTGCGTATTTTAAGCGGACTCAACGCGTCAGACAATGCAACGGCACTTTCCGAATACTTCAAAGACACGCAGGATCTGTTTTTACATACTGCACCGGTTCTTTCTTTTGTCGCCAAACCCGGTACCCTGATCACACCATTCCTGGAGCATCTGATCCCGCTCTTAGAACGCGATGGAATGAAAGTTGTTCATCTGATCCGGGAAGAAAATTCCGTCATTTTTAAAAACGTGATGGCAGATACAACTCCGGAGATGCTGTCGGCCTTTCTTCAGGGAGCTGATCTTATCCTTACAGAAAATTTTGGTGCATCTGCGCCAAATAAAATTGAAGTGCTTTCGCGAGACTGGTCCCAGACACCTTGTTATCCGCCGGATGAGCTGATCGCCCTCCTGTCGGATTTCCCGTATCATGATGATACCTCTGTTCCGGTTCTTGATGCCGCAAAGCCAAAGGCAGTTGCTGCCTTTATACGCGACTATATGGAACGGATTTCGTAGAGCTTTTTCAATCTGCCAATTAACATTACATATTAACTTAAGAGATGTCTACCTTCGGTCTGTTCAAAGCTTAAATTGGGCAGGCATAGTATAAAAATATTCCGGATTTCTCCTTGTGCAATGAAGATGAGACTCCAGGAATCGTGGAGGCCTCTGCCGAACACGATTCCTTCTTTCAGAGGCTCATCGTAATGTTCTGCACAATGAAATCCGGAATATTTTATACTACGCCTGCCCTGTACACTTTCATGCAGACCGTTCACGAAATCGCACCTATCTTCTTCCAAAGCGTGACCGCGCCCGTTTCTTTCTGCGACGTCTCTCCCAGGCGGTTTCATTTTTTTCTTTTGCATTCCGACGCATTGCCCGTCTGCGGCGGATCATATAATAATTATCACAAAAACGTTTCAACAGGAATAAAAGGACAGCCAGCAATGCAACCGCAAGCACCAGTAAAACGATCATAACCGGTTTGATCTCGATCGTGTCTTTCTCTGCCTCTGTCATTTCCTCCGTCGAAAGGTTATCAAATGCATATCCCTGTACCACTACCCCGGTTGTTCTGATATCTGCAGTTCCCACTTCTCTGTCTGCATAAGTATAATGAATCGTTCCTGCAATGTCCTGATCCGTATTGTTTTGCTCTACAGATGCTTTGACCTCTGACAGCTCCGCGGTCTTTGGCAGCACGATCTTTGCATCCTTGTCAATCTCAACAAAAGGCTTGATATTATCCATATTGCGCCCTGCTTCTGTACTGCTCTCTGCTGTTCCGTTACATTCTGCCGCATTCACAAGCTGAAAATTACCAAATCCATAATCAAACAGGCTGACCGTATCTGCAAACTGGTTCGGGGAAGTCGTATTCATGACTACACAGATCAATGTCATGCCATCTTTTTCGGCATACGTCACAAGCGTACTGTTCGCAGCCTGCGTATAACCGGTTTTTCCTCCTACGCAGTATGGATAAAGATATTTTCTGTTTGCGTTATGATAGGTGCAAAGCATGTCGTGGTGATTGCGCAGCACGGTTTCTTCATTTGGATGCTTATTCGTCGGTGGAATCGTATAAATCTTCGTTCCTGTGATGATCCGGAATGTCTCATTCTGATAAGCTGCCCGTGCGATCAGCGCCATGTCATGTGCCGTCGTATAATGATTCTCATCCTGAAGGCCATGTGGATTATTAAAATGCGTATTCGTGCAGCCTAATTCTTTTGCCTTTGCATTCATCATATCCACAAAATGTTCTATTGTCCCGCCTACATGCTCTGCCACTGCATACGCACATTCATTGGCAGACTCTAACATCACTCCATAAAGGCACTGCTCCAATGTCATTTCCTCGCCATAATCCCTGGCGATCCCGGAGCCTTCCGTATTGTTGATCGCATCGTTTGAAAATGTGACCATATCGCCCAGGTTGCCATTTTCCAGTGCAAGGAGCGTCGTCATGATCTTCGTGATGCTTGCCGGGTAATGAGCTTCATCACTGTTTTTTTCATAAAGGACCGTTCCCGTGGATTCCTCCATCAGCATAATACTCGGGCTTGCCGTCTGTGGTGCATCCGGCCAGTAATCTGCCGCTTCGACCTTTACTGCCGACAGCTGGAAAACTGTCAGGATCGTAAGGATCAGGCCGGCCGCCTTTTTCCATCTATTTTTAAACATTCTTCTATTCTCCGATAATCTGTTATTTTCAACAGTATCAGTATAATAGCAGAAAAAAATACATGCAATAGGTTTTTCCCTTTTTCCCTAAAAAGAACGGATTATATCGTTAATACCCTGATATGCTGCTGCAAATCATAATTTTTTGTTTCACCATCATCTGTATAATATTCATAAGGTAGCAGCTTCGTTCCAAAAGAATACATTTTAAGATGTTCAAAATCCACCTCTGCCACATTCGTACCGCCGTCTGCTATCGGGAAAATATAACCTTCTCTTAAGAAAATACTTACGGTTCCTCCAGGCATTTCGACATAGGAAACCCCTTTTTCGTATACCTCGCCTTCTTCTACTGCTCCGTCAGAAAACAGAATCCGCTTCATGCGTTCCGGAAAATAAATCACCCTGCCGGATGCATTCTGTTCGCAGACCGGTGCGATCATAATATTCTCTCCAATCAGCAGCTGGTCTTCTACCTGTGCTGCAATCGGATCCTTTGTGTATACAAAGGAAAGCGGCAAAAACATCATGGTATTTTTCAAGGCGGCCTTCATATATTCACTGTAAAGATATGGAAGGATTTTATAACGGACAGCAATTACATTTTTCAGTTTCTCCATATTGGCAAAACGATATACTTCCTGCCTTCTTGTTCCCCTCGCTGAATGGTTTCTCATCAGTGGTGTAAACACTGCAAATTCCAACCAGCGCAAAAGCAGCTCTTCTGTTGTATCTGCCCCAAATCCTCCAATATCTGCTCCTGTATATAAAAAGCCACACATATTTAACGATGGCATCATCTTCAGGTTCATTTTCAGATGTGACCACCATGCCATATTATCTCCCTGCCAGATTCCACCGTAACGATGCATTCCGATGTAAGAAGCTCTGGAAAAAAGCAGCATTCTTTTTTCCGGCACATATTTTTCAAAAGCTTCGGCGGCTGCGCGTGTCATATAGTAGCCAAACAGGTTATGCACTGTATTGTGGCAATATTTCTTTCCGCGATAATTATGATAAAATGATGCATAATCTTCCTTATTATTGGAGATGCCAGCAACAAGATCCTTCATTTCAAAAAAAGTATTTACATCCAGATTCTGCCCCTGATATTCCTGCAATTTTTCAAAAACCTTTTTTAACCTTTTTTCAGAATAAAAAATTGCCGGTTCGTTCATATCGTTCCAGAAACCGTCGATTCCTTTTTCAATCAAAATCCGGTATTTTTCACCAAACCATGCACCTGCTTTTTCATTTAACATATCCGGAAAACAGCATTTTCCAGGCCATACTCCGATCACAAAGTCATTTCCATCTGCATCCTTGCAAAAATAGCCGTTTTCCTTGCCTTCCTCATAAATATCATAGCCATCTTCCTTTTTTACACCACCGTCTATGATTGGGATCAGATGAATATGTTCTTTCTTCAGTTCCGCTGTCAGTTCTTCAAAATCCGGGAAGCTCTCGCGGTTGATCGTAAAATCCTTATACCGTTCCATATAATCAATATCCAGATAGACCATATCCAACGGAATGTTCCGGCTTTTGTGTTCTGCTACAACCTCCCTGACTTCCTGGGAGCTTTCATAGCTCCATCTGCTCTGTCCATATCCAAATGCCCATTTCGGAGGAATATAACTTTGTCCGATCAGCTCTCTGAATTCATGAATGATGTCCAGATATGACTTATTTTCCAGCAGGTAAAGCTCATAGTCATTGCTTTCCATCCCGATCCTCATTTCATCGTTACAAGAATATCCAATATCAAAGCTTACCTTTCCCGGCGTATCAACAAAGACACCATAGTACTGTCCGTCGTTGCCGAACATTACAAAGTTATGTGCGCCATACAGCGAATGCTTTTCCTCGCTATGAACAGGATCATCTGAACAGTCACTGATATAGCACCAGCCTCTTTTATTCATGCCACGGACAGCTTCCCCTAATCCATAAACAGCCTCTCCCCGCTTAAGCTTATAAGAAAACACATTATTTTCTCTGGTCAACACGCCATCCTTCCAGGCTTCTTTCTCTGGTTTTCTTTGAATTGCATCCGTTTCAATCGGTTCACCAAATACATATCTTTTTACCATCTTCTTACCGGACTAGCCTTTTACTCCGCCAGCCATTAATCCTTCCTTAAAATATTTCTGTGCACATATATAGACAATGATAATCGGTATCATTGAGATCAGACTTCCTGCCATTAACAGATTATACTCTGTTCCATACTGTCCATTCAAACTGTTCAACGCAAGTGTGAGTGTCATTTTATTCTTATCATTTAACATTAATAATGGCCACAAATAATCATTCCAGCTTTCCATAAAAGTTGTAACTGTCAGTGTTGCTATCGAAGATTTTGATAGTGGAAGTATGACTGTTCTGTAGATCCGGAACAGACCTGCCCCGTCAAGCTCTGCCGCCTCCATATAGTCATTCGGGATTCCTCTCATCTGCTGTACAAGCATAAATACTGCAAATGCCCTGAATAAGGACGGTAATATAACACTTGGATATGTATTGATCAGCCCAAGACGGTTCATAACCACAAATAATGGGATCATTGTAACCTGCGTTGGAATCATCATCGATGCCAGATATAATTTAAAAACCGCATCTGCATATGGAAATTTAATTTTTGTAAAAGCAAATGCTGCCATGGACGATGATAAAATCGTGATCACGGTATAACTGATCGTAATAAAAAAACTATTTAAGATCGCCCGAAAAAAAGGAAATCTGGAAAACACTTTTGCATAGGCATCAAGTGTCGGATTTTCCGGAATCCATTGCACCGGGAGCTGCATCAGCGCACCTTTGTTTTTCAACGAAGTCGACAGCATCCACAGAAATGGGATCAGAACAATCACTGCGATCAGACAGGATACCATATAAAACCATATACATTTTATTTTATTTTCTATCTTTCTACGACTCATAATGCACCCACTTATTCTGTAATTTCATCTGAATTAATGTCAAAATAAAGATGATCACAAACAATAGCCATGAATAGGCTGAAGCATA
>CAKRLC010000034.1 GCA_934358955.1 uncultured Roseburia sp.
CTTATTGGAATGTTTGCACAATGAAACTTGTAATATTTCTTTTGTGCAATCTGCTAGCATAAACTTAAATGCAGACCATTTGAGACCCGAATCTTATATAGATAAAAATATCAGACTGTTTGCCCCGGCAGTATTTTATATCAATAAGAGGATCAGTATCAGACCACACATTACGCTGACCGTCTGATAAACCTTTTGTTTTTCCTGCTTTTGGGCTCTTACTTCTGTGATCTGCTCATCGATTCTTTGCATATAGTGTTTAAAATGGCTTTCGTTGCCTGCTCTGCTGCTTCCAAAAAATGCACTTCCTGCCTTGCAAAAAAGTTCCAGTTCTTCCTGTGAAAGCGGCAGATTTTTCCGTTGCCTTAAAAGGCAGTCCCGCCATAACATTTCTCCATTTTCCGTTTCCTTTTTTCCAAGCGCCTCACCCATCTGGATACACAGTTTTTGCAATTGCTCATTCCGGCTTGACACCCGGTATGTAAGGATCAGATCCATTGGCTGCATGGAATCTGTGATCTCATTTTCAATATCTAACAGCAGCTTTCTGAAATCATAAAGAAACGCCAGATGATTTTTCAGATCCAATCTGACCTGCCATGCCAGGCCAATGCTTGCTGCAAGTACCAGGAAGATTCCGATGGTTTTCATCCACATTCTCCTAACAATGCTGCATGACCGTCAAAAATCTGCTGCGTTCTTCTCCCATCCGCTTCCCTTTTCAGGCAGACAAACCGTTGAAACAAGCCTTCCTGGATCCATTTTTTCAGATACGGCTTTTCTTCGAGTTCCTTTATCGATGATCCGTGAACCGTACCGATCACCCGGCTTCCACAGCTGACCGCCCACTCAACCGCTTTAAAATCCTCCTCTGCGCCAAGTTCATCTACCGCAATCACCTGTGGTGACATGGAACGGATTGCAAACCGGATCCCCTCTGATTTTCTGCATCCATCCAGGACATCGGTTGTCTGTCCAACATCATTTTGCGGCATTCCGTTATGACAGGCTGCAATCTCAGACCGCTCATCTATCACGCAGACCCGGAATCGTTTTCCATAGGCTTTTCCATCCGAAATACTGCGGACGGCATCCCTCAGCAATGTTGTTTTTCCCACGCCGGGCTCCGATACGATCAATGTGTTGTAAATCTGGTCATTCCTTCCAAGCTGTTTTAGCATTGCTTCTGCACACCCCCTTTTCTCATGTGCGATCCGGATATTCAAAAAAGTGACCGGCGAAATTCCAACCATCTTTCCATTTTCCATGACCGCCCTTCCTGCAACGCCCACACGATGTCCCCCTTCTAAGGTAAGATAACCTTCCTTCATTTCTTCGCGGTATGCATACAGGGAATAATTGCTGATATAATTCATCATCTCCTGGATATCCTGCATCGATGCACGGTATAAATCAGAAGCTCCTTTCTCATTCCGTTCCACGCAAAGCCTGATCTGCGTACCTTCTTTTTCAAGAAACCTGCTTTCTTTTCCATAAAAAAACTCGATCGGTTGTCCGATTCTTACCCGGATCTCTTCCAGTTCCTCCTGCCAGTCTTCTTTCTTAAGACCGTCCCTCAAATGTACCGGAAACAATTGCTTTATTTCATACACTGACCTTCTCCTTTCCGGATGTATTTTTCAAAAGGTCTTTTGACACCCGAATCCTATGACATAAAAAGAATGTGCCTTGGCACATTCTTGCGCCGAGCGCGGTCGCTTGCGACCACCTACATCTTCGCGCGAGTGCGCATCATTGGCACGTTAGTGCCTTTTTGTGTAATAGGGAATTCCAAGGAATTTCCTATTACACAAAAAAAGCCATGGGATTTCTCCCATGACTAATTTTATGTCTTGTCTTAAATTTTATGACTGTTTTATTACATTCTTTCCGGTGCAGCAAATCCTAACACATCGATGCATGTTTCAAGAACTGCTTTTGTAAGCTCTAACAGACGGATATAGGATTTCTGTACTGTTTCGTTCTCCTCAGACATAATCTTGGTTCCATGATAGAAGCTGTTAAATGCATTTGCCAGATCGTAAATATAAGAACAGATCTTGTGAGGCGCTGTTTCCTCAAATGCATTCTCCATTACTGCATTGAACTTGGAAAGCTCTAACATTAAATCTTTTTCACTCTTGGAATGAGCTGCTTCGATCACTGCGCCAGTCTCATCTTTTCCAAGTGCATGATATTTATTTAAGATAGATTTGATACGAACGATTGTATACAGGATGTATGGGCCTGTGTTTCCTTCGAAGGAAGTGAAACGGTCAATATCAAAGATGTAATCTTTGCTTGCCTGATTGCTCAGATCCCCATATTTGATTGCAGCAAGCGCTACCATCTTGGCTGTATTCTCTGCTTCTTCTGTGCTGATTCCAAGATTTTCCTTTGTCTTCTGGTTCTCCTGGATCTTAGCAAGCATCTCCTCATTAATTCCGGAGATCAGATGCTCTAATCGCATAACACCGCCTTCACGGGTCTTGAATGGCTTGCCATCTTTTCCATTCATTGTACCAAAACCTAAAAACTTCAGTTCTGTTTCCGGTTTTACGATGCCTGTTTTTCTTGCGCAACGGAATACCTGTGTAAAATATAACTCCTGACGTTTGTCTACGACATAGATCATCTCATCCGGATTGTAGTCCTTCATTCTCCATACCATAGTTGCAAGGTCTGTTGTATTATAAAGGGATGCTCCGTCTGATTTTAAGATCATACATGGAGGGATCTCTTTTGTGTCCGTATCTTCTTTTACATCAACTACGAGAGCGCCATCACTGATGTATGCAAAGCCGTCATCCTTCATCTTCTGGACCATGTCCGGAATATAAGGCTGCGCATCGGATTCACCCTTCCATAATTCAAATGAAACATTTAAATTTGCATAGTTTCTCTTCAGGTCTGTTACAGAAACATTTAAAATATGCTGAAGCAACGCCTGATAACCGCGTTTTCCATGCTGTAATTCAAAGGTTGCCTGCATAGCAGCTTCCTTATAAGCCTCATCCTCTTTGGATTTTTTGCTGGCAGTCGGATAAATCTCTTCCAGCTCGGAAATTGTAAATGGTGGCTCTACCGGGTATTCTCCTGTATAAGCGTCATCAAAGTATACTAATTCCGGTCTTCTTAACTTCAGCTCTGTGATAATCAGTCCCATCTGAAGTCCCCAGTCACCCAAATGTACGTCACCGATCACATTGTGACCCATAAATTTTCCGATACGCTTTACACTTTCTCCGATGATCGCAGAACGGAGATGTCCTACATGAAGAGGCTTGGCTACGTTTGGTCCGCCGTAATCGATCATGATCGTCTTTGGTGCGGTTGTCTTTTCACAACCAAAACGGCCTTCATCCTCCTGCATTTTTACGATATAATCAGCAAGATAGGCTTCATCAATTTTTAAATTAAGAAATCCTGGCTTTACAGATTCTGCCATAGCAAAGATCGGGTTTGCCGCAAGCTTCTCTACTACTTCATCCGCGATCATAAACGGTGCTTTTTTGTATTCTTTGGCTGCTGCCATTGCACCATTACACTGGTATTCACAAAGATCAGGTCTGTTTGATAAAGTAACCTTTGCATACTTTGCATCATATCCGCATTCTGTAAATGCTTTTGTTACTTCATCTGTGATCAAATCTAAGATTTTCTTCATAACTACGTTCCTTTCGTTTTCTGTTGTGCTCTGATCCGGCACGCCTCATCAGGGCATCCATTTTCCATTCCTAACTGTGACATTTTTGCTTCACCGGCGGCCAGACTGCCACATGCAAAAAAAGCACATGCTAATATTTAATTTTATACATCATTTTCCAAAATGTCAACCACCGAATCTCATTCAATGCAAGGAAATCCCAAGCCATGACAGCATTTATAAAACCTTCTTTTTCTGTTTAACTCTTTCTTTCATCTGATGCTAAAAAGGTCTGCCTTTCCATAAATGTAAGCAGACCTTTTGATACCCTAATCTTCGTTTTTAAAAACTACGCCGCGAACCTTTGCCAGTGCATTCAACAGAATCGTTCCGAGAATACAGCAGCAGATCACTTCTCCTGCCCCAACGGTCAGCATGTAAAAAGGAATGGCAACATCATGTCCGCCAACTTCCATCGCAAGTCCATAACCGTAGCGCAATACAAATGGGATAATGACCATATTTGCCACTACAGGAGGCAGGGTACATAAAAATTTATGACCGCGCAGGAAATAAGTTCCGACTGCACCAAGTAAGGTTGCAAGGCTGCCGAAAACAATATCGTAAATAGCTGCTCCTGTGATCAGATTGCTCAGAAAACATCCGATCGCAAGTCCCGGGATCGCTGCCGGTGTGAAAAATGGTAAAATGGTAAGTGCTTCTGAAATACGTACCTGGATGGCACCGGAAGCAAGATTAAATGCACTGATAAAAATAGTCAGTACAACATAGATTGCTGCAATAAGCGCAGCCTGAGTGATAAATAATACTTTTTTGTTTCTCATATGAATTTCTCCTTTAGTTTTGTTTTTCGTCAGGAAGGTTTCGAACTGACGCAAAAAGTCGTTGCACTTATGCACAACGACCTTTAAAATATCATATTTTCTCTGCATTTGCAAGTTTTCAGGCAAAAAAATTTTCTGCTAAGGTAATACTTCCAATATAAACGACCGGTCCTGTCATATAAATCCGTCCATCCCTGTCAAATTCCACAAGCAGCTTTCCGCCCTGCATATGGACCATGACACGGTCACCGACCATTCCAAGCCGGTGTGCGGCCGCCGCTGCTGCGCAGGCTCCTGTACCGGATGCGTACGTATAACCGGCTCCCCTCTCATAAATCTCAACCTGTATATTTTCCCGGTCTGTCACATGGCACAGCTGCATATTGATCCGGTTTGGAAAATACTTGGAATGCTCAACATATGGTCCAAGCTGCATTGCTTTATTCGGGCTGATCTCTTCCATCATCAGGACACAGTTCGGATTTCCGACCGATACACAGGTTGCATTATAAAAATTATCGCAAAAGAAGATGGACTCATTTATAATCTCTTTCCCAAAACCGACCACTGGGATCCTTTCCGCCCCGAAACTCGCATATCCCATATCCACCTTCATCTCTGTGCCGTCTTTTTCCAAAAATTCCACGATCACCGTTCCTGCCTTTGTCGTCAGCGGATACTGCTTCTCTGTTACATATCCCTCATCCCGCAGATACTTGGAAAAAATCCGGATCCCGTTTCCACTGCGCTCTGCTTCGCTTCCGTCCGGATTAAAGATCCGTACCCTTATCTCCCCATCCTCAAAAAAAGGTCCGTACAAAATACCGTCTGCCCCGACTCCTACATTGCGCCTGCACAGCTGCACGATCTGCCGTTCCAGAAGCTGTTCTGTGTTCCGGTTTGGATCGTAAACCAGGTAATCATTTCCAAGGCCATGATATTTTTTTAATGTGATCAAGCTTCCTGCTCCATCATATCCTATTCTTATTTCTATCATATGCTGTTGCATTCCAATAATCGACTACAAAATTTTACCGGCAACTTTTATAGAATGATTCGGGGCGTCAAAAGGTTTGCACTTAAGTTTACGCTGTCAGATTGCACAAAAAAATATTTCAAGTTTCATTGTGCAAACATTCCGATAAGCCTCTGAAAACATGAACCGTGTTCAGCAGAGGCTTCCACGCTTCATGAGTCTTATCTCCATTGCACAAAGAGAAACTTTCCATATTTCTTTTGTGCAATCTGACAATAAAGGTTATGAAGCTGACCTTTTGACACCCGAATCCTATAATATTTTAACTTTATTTTCCTGAATAATTTTCCTGGAATCGCCGCATCCTCATTTATAAGCACTGCATCGTCAGTAATACAATAAAAACTGGAGGTTCAATCATTCTTATGACTGCATATAAAGTTGAAATCTGTGGTGTAAACACGTCCCGGCTTCCTGTCTTAAAAGAAGATGAAAAAAATGCCCTCCTCGCACGTATCCGCGAAGGGGACAATGAAGCCAGGGAAACCTATATCAAAGGAAATCTCCGTCTTGTCTTAAGCGTCATCAAGCGTTTTTCCGGAAATCACGAAAATCTCGATGACCTGTTCCAGATTGGCTGTATCGGTCTGATCAAATCGATCGATAACTTCGACCCGACTATGGGCGTAAAATTCTCAACCTATGCGGTACCTATGATCCTTGGGGAGATCCGCCGGTACCTGCGTGATAACAACAGCATCCGCGTCAGCCGCTCCCTGCGCGATACCGCTTACAAAGCGATCCACACCAAAGAGCTTCTCTCCAAAAACTCCTTCAAGGAGCCAACGCTCCAGGAAATCGCCCAAGAATCCGGTCTGTCGGAAGAAGACATCCTCTATGCATTAGATGCCATCCAAAGCCCTGTCAGCCTTTATGATCCGGTCTATACCGACGGCGGCGATACTCTCTACGTCATGGATCAGATCAGTGATAAGAAAAACCGCGAAGACAACTGGGTAGAAAAGCTTTCCCTCTCAGACGCGATGACACATTTATCTGAGAGGGAACATTTTATCTTAAATCTTCGTTTTTTTGAAGGGAAAACACAAATGGAAGTTGCTGATGAGATCCATATCTCCCAGGCCCAGGTAAGCCGCCTTGAAAAATCTGCCTTAAAGACGATCCGGCAATACCTAAGCCTCTGAATCCATTAACGTTTCCATTTGTCACACAATGCATTGATCTGGTCTGCAAATTTGGCAAGATCCTTATTGGCCATTCCTTCACATTGATTGATGACCTCAAGCAGTCTCTGGCCGGCAGCAAGCAGTCTTGCGAATACATTGCTGGAAGCCTTGGATGCGCCACCCTGCTTCTTCTTCTCAACAAGCTGTCTTGTTCCTTCCGCAACCTGTTCCCCTGTTACCAGGTCAAATGCATCCCCGCTGAATGGTGCATAGGTATCCAGGCCAAGTGTCTCATGAACATGTGCTGCAAAATCTTCGGTTACTTTGTCCTCGCCATGAACGACAAAGACCTTTTTCGGTGGCTTTTCAAATGCAGCCACCCATTTGATCAGGTGATCCCTGTCCGCATGACCGCTGATACCCGGAAGATTCTGGATCTTCGCCCTGACTTCGATCGTCTCACCGAACAACTTTACTTCTTTTACGCCGTTTAACAGGGAATTTCCAAGTGTTCCCGGAACCTGATATCCAACAAAGACAATCGTAGAATCTGCCCTCCACAGATTGTGTTTTAAATGATGCCGGATACGTCCCGCTTCACACATACCGGATGCAGAAATAATAACCTTCGGCTTTTCATTAAAATTGATCATCTTGGATTCATCGCTGGTGATTGCCATCCGAAGCCCCGGAAAACCGATCGGATTGATTCCCTGCTGCACGAGTTCAAGTGCCTCTTCGTCGAAGCAGTCCTGCACATTTTTACTGAAAATGTTTGTAGCTTCCACTGCAAGCGGGCTGTCGACATAAACCTCAAACTGCTCCATTTCCGGCAGCAGATGTTCCATCTTGATCCTTCGGATAAAATACAGCATCTCCTGCGTTCTGCCGACAGAGAATGCCGGAATTACAACATTTCCACCCCTGGTAAAAGTGTCCCTGATCACATTTGCGAGCTCTACCGCATAATCTGGCGGTGTTGCATGGATCTTATCCCCATAGGTAGACTCCATGACAACATAATCTGCTTCTTTTATATATTCCGGATTTTTGATCAACGGGCGGTTGCCTGAACCGATATCTCCGGAAAAAACAATCTTTTCCTCATTCTCTCCTTCTGTGATCCACATCTCAATACTTGATGAACCAAGCAAATGTCCAGCATCCACAAACCGCACTTTTAATCCGTCACAGATTTGGACGATCTGTCCGTAATCACACGGAATAAAATGTGTCAACACTCCCATTGCATCATTCATGTCATAAAGCGGAACTACTTCCGGTTTACCGGCTCTTTTTGCCTTTCTGTTTCTCCACTCCGCCTCAAACATCTGAATATGTGCACTATCCTTTAACATAATATTACACAACTGCGTTGTTGCTGTCGTTGCAAATATCTGCCCCCGGAAACCGTGGCTATACAGCAATGGAAGAAGTCCTGAATGGTCGATATGTGCATGTGTCACAAAAACGTAATCGATCGTGGCCGCATTGACCGGAATTGTCTGATTCACATAAATATCCGGTCCCTGTTCCATACCACAGTCTACTAATATGTGTTTGTCCTCAAAAGTCACATAATGACAGCTTCCTGTTACCTCATGAGCTGCTCCAAGAAATTGTATCTGCATATGCAAGCCCCCTTTTAATAGTCGGAATATTTTCTTTATTTATAATACAATTATACTCCGACTATTCGAATCGTACAATTTCTTTTTTCAATCGTCCCATAATTTTTTTCTCCAGCCTTGAAATATAGGACTGTGAGATTCCAAGCATATCGGCCACTTCCTTTTGCGTTTTTTCTTCCCCGTCTGCCGTATTTAATCCAAAACGCAGCTCTATGATCATCCGTTCTCTCCCCGAAAGCTTCTCCATGGCGGCCCGCAGAAGTCTTCTCTCCACATCTGTCTCCATATTTTTTCCAACCGTGTCCTCTTCTGTTCCAAGAATATCCGAAAGAAGCAATTCGTTCCCGTCCCAGTCGACATTCAATGGCTCATCAATTGAAACCTCTAATTTTGTTTTGCTATTCCTGCGCAGATACATCAAAATCTCATTTTCAATGCACCTCGATGCATAAGTTGCAAGCTTGATATTTTTTTCCGGATTAAAGGTATTGATCCCCTTGATCAGCCCGATCGTGCCAATTGAGATCAGGTCTTCGACACCTACCCCCGTATTGTCGAATTTCTTTGCAATATACACCACGAGCCGTAAATTATGCTCGATCAAAAGCTTTCTTGCCTGTTTGGCAGCTGTCCCCTGCAGCATATGTATACAGTATGCTTCTTCCTCTGCATCCAGTGGCGGCGGCAAAATCTCTGCGCCTCCGATATAATGCACTTCATCTTCCTTTCTCACAAAAAGACTGTATATTCCCGACAAAAACCGGATTTTCTCATATTGCGGCATCACAAGCTTCATTATCATTCCAAAAACCTCTTTTCCAACATTGATGCATGAAGAATTAAATCATATTCCTTTTTCTCTAACAGTCCATTCTCCGCAATTCCTATTTCTGCCGGTTTTCTCTCAACAACCCGGCGTCCGCAATTAATCCGGATCCCATCTATCAGGCACACCCAAAGCATTCCATCCGGATTTCCAAGTGAGCAATATGGCACCAGCCGCACAGGGTCGTCAGCCTGTATCAGTTTCTGTGACTCTCGATAGCTTAAAATGCAGACCGGCATCCCGTTATAAGGATCCCGCAGTTGATTGCCACTGTCCCAGTATCCCCTGACCTGTAAAACTTTTTCCCGATGGATCAGCGTCACCGGAACGATATGGACTTCAAATTGCTGTCGTCTTACCAGATAAAAATTCAGACATGTCATTATCCCGGCTGCCGGTAACAATTGCTGCCAAAAATTGTCCGCTATCCCAATATTTTTTAAAAACTGACAAAACCCTCCCAGAAAAATAACGATCAGATACGTTCCCGCCCAATTCTCCAGAAATTCTTTTTTTGTTCCTCTCCCAAAACAAAGCAAGACCATTCCCGTATTTAATACAAAATGTGACAGCAGTATACGGACATTTTCATCCGGGATCAGCAAAAGTCCTGCCAGACTGCAGGCAGATGCCAAAAATGCGGTTGCCACGATTCTTCTGAAGCGTATGCCTCTTCCCAGAAAACAACTACTTCCTGCCAGTGCTATGTAATCCATACAAAAATTCTGCAGCAAATATACATCTGCATAAAAAATATAGATTCCGCTTCCCCTCCCTCTTTTAAAACTGCTTCTTTTCTTATGATGTTAAGTGTTGATACTCAAACAATGGTTTCTAATTGCCAGATTGCAAAAAAATATTCCCAGTTTCATTGTGCAAAACATTCCGATAAGCCTCCGAAAACATAAACCGTGTTCAGCAGAGGCTTCCACGCTTTATGAGTCTTATCTCCATTGCACAAAAGAGAAACTTGTAATATTTTTTTGCAATCTGACATTCCGAGTAAATAGATTGAGTATCAGCCCTCAACATCATCTTTCAGTATCATATACCTCTGACGTTCATTTTTTTGTCGAAAACAGGTTCTTTGGCATTGGAATCTTAGAAGCCTTGTATATAAAAAGAATGTGCCTTGGCACGTTAATGCCTTTTTGTGTAATAGGGAATTTCCTATTACACAAAAAAGCGGACCTCCACTTCTGGAAGTCCGCCATATGTCTTATCCTGATTCGATCAAATCATAAAATGCGTATTATCTCTTTGTATTCTTAAGGAAATCCGGGATCTTAATATCCATCTGCTGTACAGAGCTCTCTGGCTGACGCGGTCTCTGGATACCGGAGAATGTCGGTGCCGGATTCGGCTGTGCCTGTGATGTATAAGTCGGTGCTGCATAACTTGGAGCTGTATAAGTCGGCTGTACAGCTGGTCTCGGTGTCGCACCGCCAACCGGTCTTGCTGCGTTCGCATAACCCTGGTACTGCATATTCGGAAGAATCTTGCCTGCAGGTGTTGCTGCAACATTCTCAAGTCCTGTTGCGATTACAGTGATCGTAGCTTCGTCTGTCATAGACTCATCGTATTTTGCACCAAAAATAATATTCGCATCATCTCCTGCAAGATCCTGTACATAGCTTGCTGCATCATTGGCATCCATAAGGGAGATATCACCGGAAATATTAATAATAACGTGGGAAGCGCCATTGATCGTTGTCTCAAGTAATGGGCTGGCAACAGCTAATTTTACTGCTTCGATTGCCTTATCATCACCCTTTGCAGAACCGATACCGATATGTGCAAGACCCTTGTCCTTCATAACAGTCGATACGTCTGCGAAATCGAGGTTGATCAATGCTGGCAGATTGATCAGGTCTGTGATTCCCTGCACTGCCTGCTGTAATACTTCGTCTGCTTTCTTTAATGCATCCGGCATCGTAGTGCGTCTGTCTACGATCTCTAACAGCTTGTCATTCGGAATTACGATCAGAGTATCTACGCTCTCCTTCAGACGGTCAATTCCGCTGGTTGCATTCAGCATACGCTGTTTTGCTTCAAATTTGAAAGGCTTGGTTACAACACCAACTGTCAAAATACCCTGGTCTTTTGCGATCTTCGCTACAACCGGAGCAGCACCGGTACCAGTTCCGCCACCCATACCACAGGTAACGAATACCATATCTGCACCCTTGACAGCGGCTGCAAGTTCCTCTGCACTCTCTTCTGCTGCACTCTGTCCTACTTCTGGCTTAGCTCCTGCACCAAGTCCCTTGGTAAGCTTCTCACCGATCTGGATCAGTGTCGGTGCCTTGCAAAGCTGCAGTGCCTGCTTATCGGTATTGATTCCGATAAATTCCACACCGCCAATATTTTCATCGATCATTCTATTTACAGCATTATTACCAGCTCCACCAACTCCGATTACGATGATTTTTGCACTGGTATCTGCTTCTGTTGTCATAATTTCCAGCAAAATAGTTCCTCCTTCATACTCCCTGAGTTCTATCCTCAAATCCACACACTAGATGCCCAATCTGTGGTTGCGATCTCTTTTTCTACTATATTTTGTGTTTTTACTCTTATAAACTATAATATAATTTTTCGCGCAACAAATCAACCGATTTTTGAAAAAAACTAACATTTTTAACTACATTTTTAACCTGAAATTGTTGTTTTGCTTTACATCCAGCTGTTATCTGCATTTTTTTCTATTCTGCGCGGTCCCAGATGATATCTGTAGTTTCCGGCGTCCACGTTTCAAGGTGCAGTGTACCGGCAAGTCCGTCAATCTGAGGCAGGATATAAGAAAGCCGCACGACCTTCTGCGAAAGGTTATCCTCAGAACCGATATTCACCTGAATCCCACCATAAAAAAGAACGGGTTCCCTGTTACTGTCAAACTGGATCTCATCCGGCAGCAGCTCATACTTTTTCAGCATCTGTGTCAGATTTAACAGTTCCCTCAAAATGCTGCTGTTCTCTAACGGCAGCTTTTCATAAAGCACCACTTCATTACAGGATACACCTGTGATCTTTGGCACACCCGGAATCACCTCTGACGAAGTTTCCACAACAAATCCATCTTTATCGAAATATGCATTCTGACCGATCGAATCAATATATAAATAACCGAGCATTCCCTTTTCGTAAACATTGATATGTACTTTATGCGGACTGTCGAGGCTTACCTCCATTTCATCCACAAAAGGTACTTCCCCGATATCTACAAAACGGTATTTCAGATAAACATATAAAGAATTCCAGGAATATTCATCATTTAATACCATGGATTCAATCTGTTCATCGGCATATAGTTCATTTCCTTCTACTTCAACCTCTTCTACTGTGAAAACCTTTGTGATCACAAACGCTCCCACAGCAATCTGTATAACGAGAAAAAGCAACAGATACAATCCGATTTTTCTGTGCTTTTTTCTTCTTTCCTCTTTTATCATATTTTAACTATCCTCTAATTTAATTCCCTTGGCCACGCTTAAGGCAAGCCCCATCTCTGACAAAAGAAATAAAATTGATGTTCCTCCATAACTGATAAACGGAAGTGAAATTCCCGTATTCGGGATGGAGTTCGTAACAACCGCTATATTTAAGACCACCTGGATCGACAAATGTGCCATAATCCCAACCACGATCAATGCGCCGTAGAGATCTGCTGCATTATTTGCGATGATCATAAAACGCCAGATCAGAAGCAGGAATAATAAAATTACGCAGACCGCACCAAACAGGCCTAATTCTTCACATACAACAGAAAAGATCATATCATTTTGTGCTTCCGGAATAAAGCCAAGCTTTTGCATACTCTCGCCGAGGCCTTTTCCAAACAGACCTCCGGAGCCGATCGCATACAAGCCCTGCATCGTCTGATATCCTTTGTCATAAGCCTCCGGGTTCAGCCAGATCTGAATTCGTTCCAGACGATAACGTTCCACGCTGATAAAAATCACTCCGACTACCAATACGACAACCGCCATCCAGACAAAATGCATATATTTCGGACTTGCCACAAAAAGCATACATGCTGCAATGCCAAGAATAATAATCGCTGTACTTAAGTTATTATAAGCGACCACCCCGACAACCGGGATTGCGATCGCCCCAACCTTCATCAGGCCCGAAATTTTTCCCATTTCTTTTGGCGTCTTATAAATAACCGTTGCAAGGAAAATGATCATTG
The DNA here is from genome assembly GCA_934358955.1 of uncultured Roseburia sp. Lineage (GTDB taxonomy): Bacteria > Bacillota > Clostridia > Lachnospirales > Lachnospiraceae > Roseburia. Next base: position 13,304 of record CAKRLC010000034.1, read on the forward strand.
CAAACTTTGCAAATTCGGACGGCTGGAAAGATAACGGTCCGATTTTCAGCCATCGCGCCTGTCCGTTTGCTTCTTTTCCTACAAAAATAACCGCCGTACACAAAGCAAATGCTGCAAAATATGCCAGTGTGCTGACCTTCATCCAAAATGTATATGGTATCTTGGATACAATATACATTGCAACCAGTCCAAGACCGGTCGCTTTCATCTGTTTTTTCAGAAAGTAGGCCGCATCCCCATATTTATCTGCCGCAGTATAAGAGCTGGTGCTGTAAAGCATGACCAGTCCAAAGCAAAGCAGGAAAATGATCAGAAACAACAGACTGTAATCAAAATATTTAATTGCTTTTTGTTTTTTTGGTTTTTGCTGTCTTCCTGCCATTCTGCTTCCTTTCTTTAAACTGTGTCATCTGCTTCCAATCTCAGCCGCTTTACCATCTGGCATCATTCGTCTGGAAATGCAAAGTATCACTACTCTGCCAGATTTCTTACATATTCTTTAAAAATGCGTCCCCGTTCTTCGTAGTTCGGGAACATTCCCCAGCTCGCACATGCCGGTGATAACAGGATCGCATCACCGCTTACCGCATTTGCATAACAGGTATCGATTGCTTCCTCAAACGTATCGCAGAGAATCACATCCTCAAATCCATGCCGTCTCGCACACTCTGCGATCTTTTCCTTTGTCTGTCCGATCAGAACAAGCTTCTTCACCTTTCCGTCAAAGCTTTCGATCCACTCATCATATTCGGACTGTTTGTCATAACCACCGCCGATCAGAAGTGTCGGGCGGTTCATTGCCTGGATTCCCTTAATGGCCGCATCCGGGTTTGTTCCCTTAGAATCATTATAAAACTTCACGCCGCGTTTTTCTGTTACATATTCAATTCTATGCTCGACTGCCTGGAAACGTTTCAGTACTTCCACGATTTTTTCCATCGGAACGCCAAAGCTCACAGACATTCCCACTGCAGCCATTACATTTTCGTAATTATGCTTTCCTAAAATATTCAGTTCGTTTACGTTAATGACCTTTGTAACGGAACTTCCATCTGCATAATAAATATCCTCCCCGTCAAGGAAAAGACCTTTCTCCAGCCTGCGGCTGCTGCTGAAATAAACAACATTTACATTCAGCTTCTCGCCAAATGCACGCAGTACCTCATCCTCATAATTTAAAACACAGGTATTCTCTGGTGTCTGGTTCTTCGTAATGCTCTCTTTTGTCTCGATATAGCATTCCATCGTATGATGACGGTTCAGATGATCCGGTGTGATATTTAAAATAGCTGTGACCTCCGGTGCAAAATCATGCGTTGTCTCCAACTGGAAACTGCTGATCTCTGCAACGGTCACTGTATTCTCTGTTGTATCTGCTGCCACAGAAGTATATGGAATACCGATATTTCCAACGACCTTTACATCCGGATAATAGTTAGACATAATCTCACCTACAAGTGTCGTTGTCGTTGTTTTTCCGTTTGTTCCAGTAATAGCAATAATTCTTCCCTTTGCAAAATGATATGCCAGCTCGATTTCGCCCCAGATTGGGATGCCCCTGTCACGCAGTGTATTTACCATCGGAAGATCCGTCGGAACTCCCGGACTTAACACAACCAGATCCAGTGCCGCCATATCCTGCTCTGATAACTCACCCAGGATAATCTTTGCTCCGGCAAAAACCGGGTTCTTTTCGGTCAAAGCATCCACATCAAGTTCTTTGTTTCCATCAAATAATACAAATTCAATCCCTTTTTTCTTCAAAAGCTCCGCTGCAGCTACTCCGCTTTTTCCAGAACCTACTACTAATACTCTTTTTCCTTCTAAATCCATTCTCGAATCCTTCCAGTCTCCTGTTCCCTGACAGGTCAATTCTTACACAAAAATATGTTGATCAGGGTATCAAAAGGTCTGCTCCTTCACCTTTATTGTCAAATTTCACAAAAGAAATATGGAAAGTTTCTCTTTGTGCAATATTTTTTTGTGAAATTTGAAAATGTAAATTAAAATGCAGACCTTTTGATCCCCGAATTCTATTATAATCCAAGCAACGCAAGCATGCAAAGCAGCGCTGTCACAATTGCAAAGACGGCAACCACTCTTGTCTCTGACCAGCCGCCCAGCTCAAAATGATGATGTAACGGTGCCATACGGAAAATACGTTTTCCTTCGCCTGTTTTCTTCTTGGTATATTTAAAATAGCTCACCTGGATCATAACGGAAAGTACTTCTGCAAAATAAATCAGTCCGATGATCAGAATATATAACGGCATCTGAAGCATATAGGCAGTTGCGATCACAAAACCACCAAGCGCAAGGGATCCGGTATCTCCCATAAAAATGCTTGCCGGATATACATTAAACAGTAAAAAGCCCAGCAGTGCACCGGCAACAGCACAGGTGATCGGTTCGATCCCAGCCCCGGTCCCGATCGCTACAACGGAGAAAAACGTTGCAACCATGATCGTTACACTGGAAACCAGACCATCCACACCATCTGTGAAGTTCACGCCATTTACCGTTCCGATCACAGCAATATATAAAAGAGGGATTGCAAGCCAGCCGATATTCAAATACCTTCCTCCTGAGAAAGGGATCAGCATGGTCAGAGCAATGCCGGAGTATTTTATCATATAAACTGCAAATACGGTTGTCACAACAAACTGTAACAGCATCTTCTGCCATGGCATCAGTCCGTCTGACCTTCTTAATACAACCTTCAGATAATCATCTAAAAAACCGATCACACCAAAACCGACTGTCATAAACAGGATTGGGATGATCTTCGGGTAGTCTTTCACATAAATAAGGGATGTGATGATAATACTTGCCAATATCATCAGTCCACCCATTGTCGGCGTTCCATTCTTCTTAAGATGGGATTCAAGCTCTTTTCGCTCGGTCTGCCCCACTTTGAGTCTTCTTAAAAAAGGGATCACAACCGGTCCTAACACTGCGCTGATCACAAATGCGATCAATACCGGTATCACAACTTCATAATTCATAATTAAACACCTCTTGTATTTTTCTTACGTTAAAACGTTTCCGATGTATTAGTATACGTTATTTCATTTCATTTATCAAGGTAAGGAAGAATGTTTTCGAAGATTTCCCCTGCCACAGGTGCCGCTACGGTTCCGCCATAATACATTCCCTGCGGATTGTTGATCATAACGAGGAGCAGCACCCTCGGCTCTGTTGCCGGTGCAAACCCAAGAAAGGATGCGATATAGCGGCGGGCACTCCGCGGAAGCGTCTGGGATGTGGCGGTCTTTCCACCGATCTCAAAGCCTTCCACCTTCGCATTCTTTCCGGTTCCCTCTGATACGACCTTTTCTAACAGATATCGCAGGGTTTCCGATGTATTCACGCTGCATATCGTTTTCTGGGTCCCATAGGTAAATTCCTTTAAAACCTTACCATCCTCATCCTCAACATCAACCCCAAAATGCGGAATCACACGTTTTCCACCATTCAATATAGAAGAAACGGTGGCAGCAAGCTGGATCGGTGTCACCTGGAAAGACTGTCCAAAAGAGATCGTTGCCAACTCCACGGGGCCGATTTTTTCAGGCTGGTGCATGATCGTTGTCGCTTCTCCCGGAAGATCTGTTCCGGTCTTTGACAGCAGTCCGAACTGTTTGAAATACTTCAGGAAATTTTTTGCCCCTAGCCGTTCCCCGACTTCCATAAATACCGGATTGCAGGAATTCATCATTCCTGTTTCAAATGTTTCTGCACCGTGTCCGGTCGTTTTCGAGCATCTGATATGCCGGTCTTCCACGATTTTATATCCCGGACAGTAAAAGTTATCGTCTAATGCTACAACCTGTTCCTCTAACGCTGCAGCAGCAGTGATGATCTTAAAGGTAGATCCCGGCTCATAGGTATCACTGACACACTGATTCCGCCACATCTTATTCAACAGCTCCTGCTTTTTTTCTTCTGAAATCTCTTCCTGCGGCGTCTCAACCAGGGTGAACGGCTCATTCAGGTCAAACTCCGGATAATTCACCATTGCAATCAGTTCCCCATTCTGCGGATCCATCACGATCACATTCACACTGTCAGCTGATTTCTCCAGATAAACCTTCTGTGCAGCCTGCATACAGTAAGTCTGAATATTATAATCCATCGAAATACGCAGGTTACTGCCATTCTCCGGCTCGATTCTGCTCTCTCCCGCATTCTCGATCTCAATCCCTTTTGCATCTGTGAGCGTAAGTATCTTTCCGTCGATTCCTTTCAGATAAGTATCATAGACTGCCTCCAGCCCGATGATCCCCTGGTTGTCTGCCCCGGTGAATCCAAGCACCTTTGAAGCAAGCGTATCATATGGATAATGTCTTTTATAATCTTCATCTACCTTCACGCCTGCATAACCATAGGAACGGATACGGTCTCCTGTCTCTTTCTCGACGTTTGTCTTGACGCGTTCGATCGCGCTTACCTTCTCCACTCTTTTTCTGGCTGTTTCCTCCGAAATTCCAAGCTCTTTAATCAGCATATCGATCACCGCTTCCGGCTCCTCGATCTGATTATGGATCACCGATATCGTACAGACGGATTTATTTACCGCAAGCGCAGTTCCCGATCTGTCCAGTATTTTTCCTCTCGCAGCCTTAATATCACGCTCCCTCTCATGAAGATTTTCTGCTTTTTCCCCATAATATTCTGATTGGAATATCATCAGATACGTAAGTCTCCCTATCAGAAAAAAAAGAGCAAGCAAAATGGCAATAAACAGAAACAGAATCTTTTTCCGGTTAAAAGTTTTATTCCGATACAAAAGAAAAACCTCACAAAAGTTTTCTTCACATTTTATTCGAACTTTTGTGAGGTTATGTTTTTCTTATTCTCCTGTTCCTGCTTCCTCTACATTGACACCATCGTTTTCCGCGTTTTCCTCATTTGTTTCCTCTGCGCCCGGAAGATTTTCCATTGTATCCGGTATGCCATCCACACCATCACCGGTCTCTTCGCCCGGTATGTTTCCGGTCACACGGTCGGTCAATGCCGCTGCACCAACATCATTTCCGGTAATATCCCAGCCGGAATGGATTCCAGTTGTGGGTTCATCCGGATAAATATTCATATAAGGAAGTACTTCTTCCAAAATCTCCCGGACGATATTCTGTGCAAAACTACTGTGTGGCTGATCATTGCTGTTCGGCTCATCCACGATACAGTAAATCATAAGCTGTGGATCTTCCACCGGTGCAAATCCGATAAAAGAAACAAGATAATTGATACCATCTCGCGGGATCTTCTGTCCGGTTCCAGTCTTACCACCCATGGAATAGCCATCTACCTTGGCTGTATTTCCGGTTCCGGAAGTTACTGTCGAATACATGTATTGCTTCAGTGTATCAGATGTCGTCTCAGAAATCGTCTCGCGCAACAGGGTTGGTGTGATCTCCTCGATCGTATTCCCATTTTCATCTGTGATCTTACTTACCACACGCGGCTGATACAGCTTGCCTCCATTGATAACGGAACAGAATGCTGTTCCAAGCTGGATCATCGTTGTATTAAAGTTCTGTCCAAAAGAGTTCGTCGCAAGACTCAGCTGTGAGGTTGTATCCAGATTATAGATCAGTGAATCTGTCCTTGCCTCACCCGGCAGGTCAATATTCGTCTTCTGTCCAAATCCGAAGATCTGCTGATACTTTGTAAAATTCTCTGCTCCAATACGGTAAGACATCTGCATTAACGCATCATTGCAGGAATTCATCAGCGTCTCCTCTAACGTCTGTAAGCCATGTCCACCTTTCCGGTAAGCAACACACTTTACGGTAAAGCCGCTTAACTGCTCCGCACCATCACAGAAAAAGGTATCATTTCTGCTGATTGTTCCGGACTCAAGCCCCGCTGCGATCGTAAATGGCTTTGCTGTCGAACCAGGCTCATAAGTATACGTCGTACAGATATTCTGCCATAACTGGTTTAACGCCTCTAACCTGTCATCCTCACTCATAGCGTCGATCTCTTCCTGTGAATAATAAGCAGAAAGATCCCATGGATTACTCAGGTCATAATTCGGATACTGCGCCATTGCAAGCACATCTCCATTATTGGGATTCATGATCAGTACGCCGATCCGTGTCGCACCGCCTTCACCTTCACGGTAAGCGTTTGTATATGCTTCGTTAAATTCCGCGATCTTCCTCTCAACGACTGACTGGACCGTTGCATCGATCGTTGTTACAAGCGTATCGCCATTCACCGCGCTCTTGGTCGTCTTTTCAAAGTTACTGTCTGAATTCAGATATCCATACTGTCTTCCGTTAATTCCATTTAACGTATCATTATAATAATTTTCAAGTCCATTGATTCCGAGATTTCCCGATGTCGTAAATCCGATTATAGAGCTTGCCAGACTATTGTACGGATACTGTCTCTGGTATTCTTTTTCAAACCAGACCCCTTTGATATAAGGATTTACTTTCTTTCCTTTTTCATCCGTCTCATCCTGCAAATTAACAAACGTCTGGATCGTATCGTACGGCAGCCTCTTTGCCAGCACAATGTAACGGCTGTCCGGCGAATCATTCACATAAGTATAAAGCTGGTCACGGCTCAGCTCCGGGAAACAGCTTGTCAGTGCATTGATCGTCGGTTCAATATACTCTGTTTTGCTCGTCAAAACAGAACAATCCAGGATCACATTATATACTGCAATACTTGTTGCAAGTACTGTGCCCCTGGAATCTACAATGTCACCTCTCTGATAAGGAATTGTCTGGCTATCGTATCCCTGCTGGGATAAAACAATTTTTTCATACCTCTCCCCGCTGGTGTACTCAATGTACATCAATCTGCCAACCAGTCCTATCAACATGGCTGCGATCACCGAAAACATGACGATCATCTTCTTCTGCATGCGTTTCGGAAATTTCAGCATAGGTCTTTTTTGTTTTTTTCCTGCCATTGTCATAACCTTTCGTAATGATGGTGTATGTCTTTATTTCTCCGGTATCTCTCCATACTGGTTCATATAGTCACTCTTATCTACTGTATAATACACGATCTGATCCTCTGTTGCGTAAAACATGCCAAGGTCGTTGATTGCTGTATTCCGGATATTTTCAAGATCGGCTGCAGTATTGATACGCTTGTATGCCTCATCATTGTCAGCCTTTAAGTCAGCGATCTGGCTTTCTAAAACAGCGATCTTCTTCATGCGTGATGTCATATCAGACTGCATCTTTACATAAGTGCCACAGAAAATCCCGAAAACAGTCACTGCCATTGTCAAAAATACGACATAGCTTTTGCTCATGCGCAGTTCTTTTTCACGATTACGTGCAGCTGCGCGTTTTCTTCTACGGAGTTCTTCTTCCTGCTTCTTTTCCTCTCTGCGGATGCGTTCCTGTCTGTAATCCGGTGCTGCTTCCATACGGCGAACGGTGTTTCCATCTACCCGATATGCATTTCTTCTGTTTGATTCCATTGCCTGTCTCTGCATTCTTTATATCCTCTCGAAAACTCTTAACTTTGCACTCTTGGATCTTGAATTAACCTCTAATTCTGCTTCTGATGGCAGGATCGGCTTTCTCGTGATCACATTTCCTTTTGATTTCTTGCCGCATACACATACCGGGAAATCACTTGGGCAGGTACACGGATTCTCGTTCCGTTTAAAATTCGTCTTTACAATACGGTCTTCTAAGGAGTGGAAAGTAATAATACAGATTCTTCCGCCCGGATTCAGCAGATCGATCATATCGTCCAAATTATTCTGTAACACTTCAAGCTCCTTATTCAATTCGATCCGGATTGCCTGAAATGTTCTTTTTGCAGGATGTCCGCCTGTCACCTGAACCTTCATCGGAATGGATGCACGGATGATGTCCGTAAGCTCCCCGGTTGTCTCGATTGGTTTCTTCTGGCGTTCCTGCACAATGTGCTTTGCAATATTCTTTGCGAATTTATCTTCCCCGTAATCACGGATGATCCGGTAAAGCTCCATCTCACTGTAGTGGTTCACGATGTCCTTTGCGGTAAGCGTCTGCCTGTCATCCATCCGCATGTCAAGCGGCGCGTTTTCATCGCGGTAAGTAAATCCTCTCTCCGGTGTATCTAACTGGAAGGAAGATACGCCAAGATCTAACACGATCCCGTCTACCTTCTCGATACCGATCCGGTGCAGCTCTTCTTTCATATTCGCATAATTACTTCGGATGATCGTTACGCGGTCTCCGAATTCCTTCAGTCTCTCTCCTGCGGCTGCGATCGCATCCGCATCCTGATCAATTCCTATGATCCTTCCTTTTTCTGATAATCTGGAAGCCACCTGGTAGGCATGTCCGCCTCCGCCGAGTGTTCCATCCACATAGATTCCGTCAGGTCTGATGTTCAATTGTTCAATCGTTTCATTCAGCAAAACTGAGTAATGATTAAATTCCATGTAATTCCTTTCTGCCTGACTTGCGGCTTTCTCTTATCTTTTATCTTCCTGGATGAGATCAAATGCTAAATCCCATGTCTGCCATGTGTTCTGCGATCTCATCCATCTCATCTTCATCATATGTATTCTCCTGCCATCTGTCTTTGTCCCAGATCTCAACTCTGCTTAAGACTCCGACTAAGACGACATCCTTTGTAAGGTTCGCATATTCCCGTAAAACAGGTGGAAGCAGGATTCTTCCCTGCTTGTCCAGTTCGCAGGAGGCTGCCCCTGCAAAGAAAAACCTTGAGAACTTTCTAGCGTCCTTTGAAGTCATGGAAATGTTGCGGAATTTTTCTTCGATGTTGTGCCATTCTTCCTGTGTATACACAAATAAGCATCCATCCAGTCCCTTTGTAACTACAAATTCATCGCCAAGCTGCTCTCTGAACTTCGCCGGAACTATCAGTCTGCCTTTTGGATCAACTGTGTGGTTGTATTCTCCCATAAACATGACACAATCACCTGCCTTCAACTGGCACCGGTTCTTTTCTTATGGCATTATCACACCACTTTGAACCATTTCCTACCACTTCTCACCACTTTTAAGTATATATTAAACCACTCTTAAGAAAAAATCAAGAATTTCCTTTTATTTCCTGCCTTTTTTCAAGACTGTTTCATGTACTTATCGTGATCTTCATTCTTCAAAAAATAAAAAGAGCCGGATATACAAGACATTTATGTCTCATACATTCGGCCCTGATCGGCACTAACTATATGTTTTATTATAATATTTCCTAATCTCCTTGAAAGAGCCTCTGTTAAGAATGTCTCAACCGGAATTCTTCCCTTTTCTCGGAAAGCAGATCCATCATGCCCGCAAGCGCTTTATAATTCACATCTACGATCTGATGAATATCCTCTTCCACCCCGTGCTTTCTTTCCAGATAATCATTATGGGATTTCCGGATAAAATCGCACAGATTTTCCGCATTTTTGAAAACAAGCTTCTCGCCCCGTTCCTTTGCTGCTTCTCCACTTCTTAAATAGCTTCGCAGGTCACGTTTTAACTTCTCCTCGTAGGAACAGTGTGCTTTCATATTGCCCGGATAAATTTTATTATGCGGATATGTAAAATAGTCCGCCAGATAATGGCTGATCTGCCCAAGATCCATATAATACTTTCTGTTTTTCTTCTTCTCCACAAGCTTCTTTCCTTCGGACAGCCTTGCAATGTGCCGCTGGATATCCGCATAGGTTCCTTCGATCTCATGTCTTTTATATAGAAAAGATGGTTTGATGTCCGGCAAAATACTTCCAATATAAAAAGAAAATCTGTGTTTTTTTAAATCCTTGTCCTCTATACTGTCAACGATATAACGAGCCAGTGAAATATGTGATTTTTTTCTCATGATAAAAACCGTGCCTTTCTGCATCTGTAATGCAAAATACATTTCTATACCCTTCGTAGTCTATACTAACTCTTCCGGTTTCATCAAACAAGTACTTCTTTGTAAATTTTTTATGTATTTTATATGTTACTGCTTGCTCAGCGGTAACATATTTACCTTTTTGCTGTGTAAAAAAGCAGTTCAGATGTGGGCAGACTCCTTTTGCGAAACAACGTTTAAAAAGAGTCTGCCTTTCTCCTTTTCACAACCTGACGACAGCTTTTCTGTAATCTTTATCCGGTACCAAATCCGAAGCTGCCAAAACCATCTTATCCCTATGCCTCGTATTTACAATTGCATTCGAAACTTGCGCACTCGGTCTCCCCGCAGGTACATGCACCGGCGCCGGAAATACCGATATGGGATGCATGGCACTTTTCATTCTTGTTAAATCTGCAATGCTTTGCCTCACAGCGCACGTCGGTTTCTTTTGAAGCGGATCTTAACGCGTTGCAGAACGCGCTGCTGTTTCCGCGATCCTTAAAGCTTCCGCAGCATGTGCTGTGCGCTTCTTTTGCAGAGCGTCCCTCCACCTTAATGTCTTCTTTACAGCAGCAGCCATCCTCATTATTATAGCTGCAGCTTTTTACATTACAATCCAGATATGCCATACTTATTTTCTCCTTTTCTTCCTATTATGATACGGGTGTCAAAGAATCTACATCTTAGTTTTGAATGACAAATTGCACAAAAAATATTGCAAGTTTCATTGTGCAAAACATTCCGATAAGCCTCTGAAAACGTGAATCGTGTTCAGCAGAGGCTTCCACGCTTCATGAGTCTTATCTTCATTGCACAAAGAGAAACTTGAAATATTTTTTTGTGCATTTG
>CAKRLC010000035.1 GCA_934358955.1 uncultured Roseburia sp.
ATTACACAAAAAAGGAACCATTCATCCCATATTAGGGACGAATGATTCCGCGGTACCACCCTGATTCTTTCTTCTGCCAGACAAACCTGTCAGAAATAAAAGCACTTCTATTATATACGTAACGTGTACAGACGTCATCTGCTACTTGGTTCACAAATGCGGCTCCTGTGAGAACTTCGATTCCTACCTTACCTTAAGCGGGCTTCCAGCCGATGACCTGCTCTCTCTGTAAAAAGTATAGTGCACTACTTAGCACATTCACAGCCTTTTCTCTCTATTCAATGCATGAAATATATCAAATTCAGTGTTATTCTATCACAGCGCTTTTAAAAACTCAACCCCTTTTTTTCTTTGACCGGTCACGCTTCAGCCATTTTTTAAAACTTTCATTGAAAATCACATTGGCTTCCGCGCACATCATCATGATATACATGCAAAAATACAGCCACAGCATGATCAACGCAATCGTTGTCAGACTGCCATACATGGAAAATCCGTTAAAATAATCTACATAAATCGACAATGCAAAGGAAAAAACATACCAGGCAACTGCGCAGATCGCAGCTCCCGGCATCTGGCTTTTTAAACTTAATTTTTTATTCGGTAATGCTGTAAAAATAACATCAAAAAAGACAAACAACAGTCCTAACATAACAAATCCACGGAAATGAGTGATCAACTCCGCTGTTTTTCTTAAAATCGGAATATATTCGGATGCAAGATTATGAAGTGTGTTGCCAAATACAAGTACAACAAGAGTCAAAACAACCGCGAACAGAAATATGACGGTATATACAACTGCCCACAGGCGCAGAATAAACCAGTTTCGTTGCACTGTGATATCATTTACAGAATTCAATCCGTCTGTCATATATTGGATTCCTTTTGCAGCTGACCAGATCGCAACGATCGCCGTGATGGAAATGATTCCAACGGAACGGTTATACACTTCGTCTGTAATAGAGATCAGAAATGCCGAAATATAGTCCGGCAATGCCGTCTGATAAATTTTCAAAAGGGTTGCCTCTGTGATCGGTGTATAACGGAGCAGGGATGAAAAAACCATCAAAAACGGGATCACTGATAATATGATAAAAAAAGCCGACTGTGCTGAGTAGGCGTTGATCTTATCCCTTTTACATTTATCCAGAAACGATTTACCGTTTCCTATGATTTTCCATATCATCAATTCATCCCTCCAATCTCTACATTCTGATAGAAAAAATGCAGGATCTCCTCGTAATTTTTTCCGGCCTTTGCCATACCGTTCGCCCCGTTCTGGCTCATGCCGATTCCATGTCCGAATCCGCCTCCATATAACAAATAACTGCCATCGGCCTGTTTTTCTACTGTACATGCCGCAGATGGCAGCATTGTGACCACCGCCTGGCTCTCATCTGCGTAAGTTATTTCCGTCACTCCGGCACCAAGTACCCGACGGATCAGATTCTCATTTTTTACTTTTATCACTGCATGCTCGCATGTTATCTTTAAAGTCAGGATAAAACCGGCCCGGCTTCGCTCTTCTACCGAGATATCCGTCACACTTCCAGGATCACTTAAAGTCTCCACCTCCGTTTTACCATCAGAATCATAATATAACACGTTCCCCTTCGAAATGGAATTCCCATTTTTTAAAATATCCAGGATCTTTTGCGTATTTTGCTTAAAATCTGCAAAAGCTCTCCATCTTGTATACCTAACATCACTGTCGTAGCTGTTTTTCTTTTCCATAATGTAGCTTTTAAAAGCTTCTTCTGAAGACAGATTCTCCGTATTCTCTCCCTCATTCAGACAAACCGTCTGCAAATAGTCATATCCTTCTGCATCCTTCAGATTCCATACTTCCATGGATTCTGTATATCCCACAGAAGTCGAAAAATAATAAGCTTCTGCCGGACTGCCCTGATACATAAGGATCTGCCCGGTCGTTTCTTCCACCGCCTGTGTTGTCCTGCTATTCTGTTCTGATTTATTATACACCTGATAAGCTGTACTGTCATCGACGTGTGCGCCATAGGAAGCAAGATCACTTCTTAAAAGCTGGATATACGCGTAACTTCTTGCACAGACTGCCTGTGCCTTTAATGCCTCCATTTCATAAGATGCCGGCATTTCACTTGGAACAACCGCCTTAAGATAGTCTTCGATCGGCAGTTCATTTACCGCAGTATAACCTCCATCGCTCTTTCGCACCTCAATCCTGCCGTGATACCCGCGCGAAAGCTCCACGCCATTTTCATCACACAGCCAGATCGATCCTTTCCCATCCAAAAGCTCCAGAGAGATTGTCTCCTCTCCGGTCATATCCACGGCCGGATTGTATACACTATGCGCCTGATAGGATTTTTCCTGTCTGCCTGTCCGGATCACTCCATCCTGATCCGCTTTCAGATAAATCGTATTATGATATCTCTGCCCGCTTGCATCGGTCAGCAAAACACGGATTTTTTCCATTACTGCAGGGTTGCGGCTTAAAATAGCACAGACTTCACCATCCCCGGTTATATAGGTTACATCCATATTTCCAAGTACCACACTTGTGATGCTGGACTCTTTCACTGTTCCGTCTTCTGCGATCTGATAAACCGGAAGCTTTCCTCTGTGAGTGATTTTTCCATACCCTTCGATTTCAATTGCAGTTTCGTCATAGGAAAGCAGTTTTCCCTGTATTTGTTCCTCTTTGCGCCTGATCGCTGACAGCTCCTGCCCCTGAAAAATAAGATCACAGACACCTTCCACATTTTCTGCCAGATTTTTATCTGTTTTATATGTATATTCTGCCCCCTGAAAAAGAAAGTCCAGATGCGTTCCATCCCCCTTTTTCAGATAAACATTCAAAAGCCGGTTTTCCTGTTCCCATAATCCTGCTGCCCCAAGACAATTACCGTCTTTTTCATAAATCTCATAGCTTTTCCATGGGACAAAATAGGTTCCGGGAAGCGCTGTCTCATAATCTCCACTATCTGTAACTAAAACACTTCCATTCTCTGTATCTATCCGGTTTAAAACCAAAATGGAACGCTTTGTGATCTCCTTCTCACTATCCAGATAATCCAATATTGCTTCATAAATTGAGTTCCATTTCTCCCGCGGTATTTTCCCTGTTTTCCTGTCTCCCGTTTCTACATAATCTTCCAATCCAAGTACACGGATGAGGTTCTTTGCCTCCTGCCAGGTGAGATATTTATGATGTAATTCCAGATTTTCCTGCTGCCAGCTACTCTGCGCATATACGGAAAAAGTCAGTTCCTGCTGCACTTCCTTTGCAGTCACATAAGGTTCCAGACCTAGTTTCTGTTCTTTCTTTTGCTTTAAGATCAGAATGCAAAGCAGTATCAGACAAACACACACCACAAAAACACTATTCCGAAAAAAATTCTTTTTCAATCACTTTCTCCTGCTTTCTTCTTTTTCTATCATACCGTAATCCTATTAATAAAAGAAGCTGCTTAAAAAGCAGCTTCTTTCTTTGGTATCTTCTATGTTCTCTTTTGTACGTTCAAATTCTTCTGTACTTCTACCTTCTTTTGTATAGGAAAGATCTCTTTGGTGCTTTCGCATCTTATCTTCTGTACTTCAGATTCTTTGGTACTTATTCGTCTTTCGTTAGACCCAAAATGCCGTTTCCTACAATTTTGACTCCTAGCCAAAGCTAGGTGGGTAACCTCAATCAAGTCTTTGCCTTCCCCCGCCGCCGTAGCGAATTACTGAGGCCTGGCATCCAATTGAAAATATTGGAATCCCGTTTAAAGTAAATGTAGGTTCAAAATAGTAGGGTGTCGCACATCCCAGGCTTTTCGATAGATTTATTATACTTTAATATTCCCTCTTTCACAAGCAAAAATTAGAGCTTGGGCATAAAAAAATCTACCAAATTTTCTATAAATTTCTTATAATTTTTCCTATTGACAAATTATATTTGTCCTTTTTCTAACTCTGCCGGCGTAAATGCCCCAGGGAAAAGCTCCTCTAACGTATACTTTTTATAATCACCATTTTTGTTGGAAACGATCACCTGAAATGTTTTCGGATCGCAGAATTCAGCCATTACCTGTCTGCAGACGCCGCACGGATACAGATAATCATCCGCGTCGCCATTCACCGCGATCGCAGAAAAATGCCGTTCTCCTTCATACACTGCCTTGAAAAAAGCAGTTCTTTCTGCACAGTTTGTTGGTGTATATCCGGCATTTTCAATGTTGCAGCCCTGATATACTTTTCCTTCTGTTGTAAGCAGTGCTGCTCCGACACGGAAATGGGAATATGGTGCATATGCATGCTCTTTGGCTTCCATGGCAGCTGTTACAAGTTTTTTATCGTCAAGCATATAAAATGGTCTCCTTTAACCCCTTACTCTACTCATAGTGCTTGTATTTTAACGCAAAACAGCGCTGATTGAAAGACCTTCATTTTTTAATTTTTTTTGAATTATAAACAAATTGCTTGTGTTAAAATCAGCACATATGCTATTATAAGGTAACGTGATAAATTGAGGAGGATTTTGAATGACAAATAACAACCCATTTTGCGAGATTACACCGGAGCTTGAGCAGTTATCACAGTTAAGCGCAAAGTGTTCTGCCATCGCTCCCGCACTTTATACAAAATATGATGTAAAAAGAGGTCTCCGTGACATAAATGGAAAAGGTGTCCTCGTAGGCCTTACCGAAATTTCTGATGTATGTTCTACCAAGATCGTGAATGGCGAATCCATTCCGGCAGACGGTGAACTTTATTATCGTGGCTATAATGTAAAAGATCTTATCGCAGGACTTGATCCGAAAAGCCATTTTGGATTTGAAGAATGTACTTATCTGCTTTTATTTGGAACACTTCCGACACGGGAAGAATTAAAAAATTTCACTGCTATGCTAAGCCGCTACCGTTCCCTTCCAACGAGCTTCGTACGTGATATTATCATGAAGGCTCCAAGTAAGGATATGATGAATACCTTAGCAAGAAGTGTCCTGACCTTATATTCCTATGACGATATGGCAGACGATATTTCTCTTCCAAATGTTTTAAGACAATGTCTTCAGCTGATCAGTCTTTTCCCATTACTTTCCGTATATGGTTATCAGGCTTATAAGCATTATCATGATGGTGCAAGTCTGTTTATCCATCCACCTAAGGAAGAATATTCCACTGCGGAAAATATCTTACATATACTGCGTGCAGACAGTAAGTTCTCTCCATTAGAGGCAAAACTGTTAGATACTGCATTAATCCTTCATATGGAACATGGTGGTGGTAATAATTCCACCTTCACAACACACCTTGTTTCTTCCTCCGGAACCGACACTTATTCTGCCATTGCAGCATCCCTTGGTTCCTTAAAAGGACCAAAACATGGTGGTGCCAATATCAAGGTTGTGAAGATGTTCGATGACATGAAAGCGAATCTCTCCGATTGGAGCGATGAAGATGCGGTTGCACGTTATCTGACGGCACTGCTTCACAAAGAAGCTTTTGACCATGCTGGTCTGATCTATGGTATGGGTCATGCTGTATATTCACTTTCTGATCCGCGAGCTGTGATCTTCCGTTCGTTCGTAGAACAGCTTTCTGAGGAAAAAGGCTGCGAAAAAGAATTTAAACTTTATTCTACTGTAGAACGTCTTGCTCCGGAGATTATCGCAAGAGAAAGAAAGATTTACAAAGGTGTAAGCCCGAACGTCGATTTCTACAGCGGCTTTGCTTACAGCATGCTTGGTCTTCCGGTTGAATTGTATACACCGATTTTTGCGATCGCGCGTATTGCCGGCTGGAGTGCACACCGTCTGGAAGAGGTTGCACACAATGGCAAGATCATGCGTCCTGCTTACAAAAATATCGGTGAGCATAAAACCTATATCCCTATGGATGAGCGCTAGAAAAATGTGATTTGCGCATCCAGCCGAAACTTTTTATTATATAGAATTCGGGTGTCAAAAGGTCTTAGTCTAAAATGTCAGATTGCACAAAAAAATATTGCAAGTTTCATTGTGCAAAACATTCCGATAAGCCTCTGAAAACGTGAACCGTGTTCAGCAGAGGCTTCCACGCTTCATGAGTCTTATCTCCATTGCACAAAGAGAAACTTTCCATATTTCTTTTGTGCTATCTGACAATTAAGGTTATGAAGTAGACCTTTTGACACCCGAATCTATATAAAAAATAAATTCCCTGTATAGTTTCAAATAACAAAAGGTCTGCTGAAAAAGCAGACCTTTTATATATTCAAATCTTATACATCTCTTCGCTTAAAACTTCTTCAGAAATTTATCCCTTGCCTGATTTAAAGAATGCTGGAACCAGAGAAATACCGCCAGAAAAATCAGCATCTCCGCATAACTTGCGATTTTTCCAATAGAAAGTACTGTTTCGTCCAGTACACCGATCACCCCGACAGCTGCCATGCAGATCCCAAACACCAGCTCACGCCAGTATATAAATTCGATAAATCCGTTCACATCTTTACATTTCTTCCGTTCTTCCTTAGCAAGCACCATTGGATTGATGTTTCCCTGCTTTTTCATCTGGACAGACGAAACAATCATGTAGATTCCAAACAATATAATTACAATATTAAAAACCAGCATCACTTTCATATTTATAAGCCCCCTTTTTGCTGTACAGCAAACGAAAAGTGCGTCAAGCGCACTTTTCATCTGAATGGATCTCACCACTTATTTATTTTACATTTAAAAAACGTTTTACAACAGCCGGCATCTCTTCTACTTCGCAGACGGTGTTATGACGGATCTCTGCTGTACGGATTTCTTCGATTGCCCCTGGAACAGCCACATTGCCGATACGGCTCAGTTCGTCCACAAGTTCAAAATCAGACATGCTGTCATATTTTGGATCAATTGCATCCATAACGCTTCTTGTAAACTTGAACGGACTTGCAGTAGACGCGATCACAGTCTTTGTCTCTGTATCTCCGGAATCCTTCAGGTATTTATGATATACACCTGTCGCTACTGCTGTGTGGGTATCAATAATGTATCCGGTCTTCTCATAGAGCGCTTTAATCTCCTGCGCAGTCTCTTCCTCGCTTGTATAATTTCCATAGAAATCAGCCAGCTTTTCCTTCATCTCCGGTGTGATCTCATATTTTCCTTCTGTATTCAGATTCTTCATAAAAGCAACATCCTGATTTGCGTCGTTTCCTGCAATACGGTAAATGAGACGCTCTAAGTTGCTGGAAATCAGAATATCCATAGAAGGTGAATTTGTCAGAATAAACTCTCTGTTTTTGTCATAGATTCCGGTAGAGAAGAAATCATATAATACTTTATTTTCATTGGATGCGCAGATTAATTTTGCGATCGGCACTCCCATATTTTTTGCATAAAATGCAGCAAGGATATTACCGAAATTTCCGGTCGGAACAACAACATTGATCTTCTCATCCTTTGCGATCACGCCATTGGCATACAGCTTTGCATATGCATATACATAATATACGATCTGTGGCACCAGTCGGCCGATATTGATCGAGTTTGCAGAAGAGAACTGATAACCTGCATCAGCAAGCTCTCTGGCAAGTTCCTTGTCTCCAAACATCTTCTTTACACCAGTCTGTGCCTGGTCAAAGTTTCCATGGATTCCAACAACAAAGGTGTTCTCACCCTTCTGTGTTAACATCTGTTTCTCCTGGATCGGGCTGACACCATTCTTTGGATAAAATACAATGATCTTTGTACCCTTCACATCTGCGAATCCTGCCATTGCAGCCTTTCCGGTATCGCCGGAGGTTGCTGTCAGGATCACGATCTCATTTTTCACCTGGTTTTTCTTTGCTGCTGTTGTAAGCAGATGCGGCAGGATGGATAATGCCATATCCTTGAATGCGATCGTTGAGCCGTGGAAAAGTTCCAGATAATAAGCACCATCTGCCTGTACAAGCGGTGCGATCTCTTCTGTATCAAACTTGGAATCATAGGCAGCATTGATGCAATGCTTTAATTCTTCTTCTGTAAAATCTGTTAAGAACTTTTTCATTACTTCATACGCAGTCTCCTGATAGGACATGCCTGCCAGTTCCTCAATTGTTTTATCCAGCGCCGGAATCTCAACAGGAACAAATAAACCACCGTCCTCGGACAATCCCTGTAAAATAGCCTGGGAAGCTGTTACTCTTTCGTTTGCATCTCGTGTACTTGTATACATCAATTCCATATCCTATTCCTCGTTTTCTTTCTTCTATCGTAATAAACATCTTTTCCCTTAAAATTCAGGTAAGCGAAGCTTTTCTACTTTAAAGGGTTCTTATATACAAAGTAAAAAAGCTGTGCGCATGCATTTCGCATACGCACATTATAAAGAAACCAGTCATTCATGTCAATGAATGAACGCACTAAAACCTATTATTTTTATTCCTGTTTTTGATTAATATAATTAATCAATCCCTCGCAGTCAATGATTTTCTGCATGAACGGCGGAAATGCCTGTCCCTGGAAAGATGCTCCTGTTGTTTTATCTGTGATCACACCTGTGTCAAAATTAATCTCAACTTCATCTCCTGCCTTAATCTCTTTTGCTGCTTCCGGGCATTCGATGATTGGAAGACCGATATTGATCGCATTGCGATAAAAAATTCTGGCAAAGGTTTCCGCAATGACACAGCTGATCCCTGCTGCCTTGATCGCGATCGGAGCATGTTCTCTGGAAGAACCACAGCCAAAGTTTTTATTGGCAACCATGATATCTCCTACTTTTACATTATTGACGAACTCTTTGTCAATGTCCTCCATGCAATGTGTTGCAAGTTCTTTCGGGTCAGAAGAGTTCAAATATCTTGCCGGGATGATCACATCCGTATCTACATTATCTCCATATTTAAATACATGTCCACATGCTGCTTTCATCTTCTTTTCCTCCTACATGACTTCTTCCGGACCGGAAATCTTTCCGGTGATCGCACTTGCTGCTGCAACTGCAGGACTTGCAAGGTAAACCTCAGAATCTACGTGTCCCATTCTTCCGACAAAGTTACGGTTTGTCGTTGATACGCAGCGTTCTCCTGCTGCAAGGATTCCCATATAGCCGCCAAGACATGGTCCACAGGTAGGTGTGCTGACAACCGCTCCTGCCTCGATAAAGGTCTTTAACAGTCCTTCTTCCATTGCCTGCAAATAAATCTTCTGTGTTGCCGGAATCACGATCACGCGGATTCCTTTTTTCACTTTCTTATCTTTTAAAATAGAAGCTGCAATACGCAGGTCATCGATACGTCCATTGGTGCAGGATCCGATCACTACCTGATCGATCTTCACATCACCGACCTCATCGATTGTTTTTGTATTTTCAGGGAGGTGTGGGAAAGAAACAGTTGGTTTTAACGTACTTAAATCAATCGTAAACTCCTGCTCATATTCTGCATCCTCATCTGCCTCATAGACAACGTATGGGCGTTTGGAATGTTCTTCCATATACTGTTTTGTAAGATCATCTACCGGGAAAATACCATTCTTTCCACCGGCCTCGATCGCCATATTGGCAATTGTGAAACGATCATCCATAGAAAGATACTGGATTCCATCACCTACAAATTCCATGGATTTGTATAAAGCTCCATCCACTCCGATCATTCCGATAATATGAAGGATAACATCTTTTCCGCTGATCCATTTTGCAGGTTTTCCGGTCAGATTAAATTTGATAGCTGCCGGCACCTTAAACCATGCTTTTCCGGTTGCCATTCCTGCTGCCATATCTGTACTTCCGACGCCTGTAGAAAATGCTCCGAGTGCTCCATACGTACAGGTATGAGAGTCTGCACCGATGATCACATCACCTGCAACGGTCAGTCCTTTTTCTGGAAGAAGTGCATGCTCGATTCCCATTTCTCCTACATCAAAATAATTTGAAATCTCATGCTTACATGCAAATTCTCTGACGCATTTACAGTGTTCCGCTGATTTAATATCCTTATTTGGGACAAAATGGTCTAAAACAAGTGCAATTTTGTCCTTATGGAAAACTCCTTCTGCTTTCATTTTATCCATTTCGTGGATCGCAACCGGTGAAGTAATATCATTTCCGAGAACAAGATCCAAATCTGCCTCGATCAACTGTCCTGCACTTACAGATGGAAGTCCTGCATGTGCTGCCAGGATCTTCTGTGTCATTGTCATTCCCATTCTGTAATACCTCCTAATATCATTCTTTCTTATTTCTATTTGCTTTTATTTTATCAAAAACCGTAAAAGCATCATTCTCAATTTTGTAGTTTCATTCTAACATAGCCATTATTATAAAACAAATACATAATAAACATATTTACCATAACTGATTTTTATGTTATGATGCATCATATCATATAAAACAGAGCATTGTTTATAAGGAGAATTTATGAATCAGAATTTGTCATCCTACCGTATCTTTTATACCGTTGCCAACACCGGCAATATTTCAAAAGCTGCAAAGGAGCTTTATATCAGCCAGCCTGCGATCAGCAAATCCATTCAGAAATTAGAGGAAAGTGTTGGCTGCAAGCTTTTTTCCAGAAGCTCCCGCGGAGTTATCCTTACAGAAGAAGGGAAGCTTCTCTATGAGCATGTCCGTGAGGCATTCGAAACGCTCACACTTGGTGAAGAAAAGTTAAAAAGATCCATTGAGCTTGGTGTCGGTCATCTGAAAATTGGCGTCAGTTCTACTTTATGTAAGTATCTTCTGCTTCCTTACCTGAAAGAATTCATCCGGCAGAATCCTCATATCTCGATTTCCATCTCCTGCCAGTCAACGAATGAAACCTTAAAGCTGTTGGAGGATAACAAAATCGACATCGGGCTTATCGGAAAACCGGATGCATCCAAAAATATCCATTTTGATTATCTGGAAGAAATCGAAGACATTTTTGTTGCTGCAAAAGATTATCTGCGCAACCTGAAAGCCCGCGGCATCCAGAAATCACAGATCTTGCAGAACTCTACACTGATGCTTTTGAATAAAAATAATATGACGCGCCAATATATCGATGACTATCTGCAGGAACATCAGATACAGATCAAAGATTCCATTGACATTTCCGATATGGATCTCCTGATCGAATTTGCGCGGATCGGTGTCGGTGTTGCCTGTGTCATCAAAAATTTTGTCCAGGCAGATCTGCAAAATGGAACGCTTATAGAGATCCCGCTTGGCTTTCCGATCCACAAAAGGGAAGTCGGCTTTGCTTACAAATCTACCTCTCATCCGTCAAAATCCCTGCAGGAGTTTATCCGTTTTTATCAGAGATATCAAAAGGAGCTGCACTAGGCAGCTCCCTTTTTCGTTTGTTTTTTATTTCATTACAATATTTACAATACGTCCCGGAACATAAATTTCTTTTACGATGTTTCCGGTCAGCTTGTCAGCGATCGACTCTTTTGCCTTTGCAATGACGTCTTCTTTTGCATCATCTTTTCCAATGGCAAGTGTTCCTTTTGTCTTACCATTAATCTGTACGGCAATCTCTACGGTGCTTTCTACTGTCTTGGCTTCCTCGTATTCCGGCCAGGTTGTCTCATAAACCTTTCCTTCAAAGCCTGCGATCTGCCATAATTCCTCTGTAATATGAGGTGCAACCGGGTTTAATAATGTGATCAGTGTCTTAAACTCGCCTTTTGTGATCGCATTCTTTTTATAGAAATCATTGATCAGTGCCATCATTGCAGCAATGGCAGTGTTATATTTCAGGTTTTCGAAATCACTGCTTACTTTTTTGATTGTCTGATGCATCTTTGTTTCCATATCAGAAGAATATCCCTCTTCTTCTGTCATAAGATCCTGTAATTTCCATACACGCTCTAAGAAACGGCGGCAGCCTTTTACACCATCTTCAGACCAGGATGCACTCAGATCAAATGCTCCGATAAACATTTCATAAGTTCTTAATGTATCAGCTCCGTATTCTCTTACGATATCATCCGGATTAACAACGTTTCCTCTGGACTTGGACATCTTCTCGCCGTTTTCTCCGAGGATCATTCCATGGGAAGTTCTCTTCTGGTATGGTTCCGGACAAGGAACTACTCCCTCATCATAGAGGAATTTGTGCCAGAATCTGGAGTAAAGTAAATGTAAGGTTGTATGCTCCATACCACCATTATACCAGTCAACCGGCATCCAGTATTTTAATGCTTCCTTGCTTGCAAGTGCTTCGTCATTGTGTGGATCTGTATATCTTAAGAAATACCAGGAAGATCCAGCCCACTGAGGCATCGTATCTGTCTCTCTCTTAGCCGGTCCGCCACAGCAAGGACAGGTTGTGTTTACCCAGTCCGTCATTGCTGCCAGTGGAGATTCTCCGTTATCGGTTGGCATATAGCTGTCAACTTCCGGCAGCATTAATGGAAGCTCACTCTCGGAAATCGGAACATAACCACATTTATCACAGTGTACGATCGGGATTGGCTCACCCCAATATCTCTGACGGGAGAATACCCAGTCTCTTAATTTATAATTAGTCTTTGCTGTTCCGATGCCTTTTTCTTCTAGGAACTCGATCATCTTTGCTTTTGCATCTTTTACTTCAAGTCCGTTAAGGAAGTCTGAATTGATCAGAACGCCTGTTGCAACATCTGTAAATGCTGCTTCATTGATATCAACCTCTTCTCCGTTCTTGGCAACAACCTGGATCATTGGAAGGTTGAATTTCTTTGCAAACTCCCAGTCACGCTCATCGTGTGCCGGTACTGCCATGATCGCACCGGTACCATAAGACATTAATACATAATCAGAGATCCATACCGGAATTTCTTTTCCATTTACCGGATTTACTGCTGTTAAGCCATCGATGCATACACCTGTTTTATCTTTTGCAAGCTCTGCACGTTCAAAATCAGATTTCTTTGCAGCTTCCTCACGATATGCTACAATTTCATCCCAGTTTTTGATCTCATCTTTATATTTGTCAATGATTGGATGCTCTGGAGAAACAACCATATAGGTAACTCCGAATAATGTATCACAACGGGTTGTGTATACGCGAAGCTTGTCATCTTTTCCTTTTATAGAAAAATCTACTTCTGCACCGGTTGATTTTCCAATCCAGTTTTTCTGGGAAACCTTAACACGTTCAATATAATCTACGCCATCTAAGCCTTCGATCAGTTTTTCTGCATAGTCAGTGATCTTTAACATCCACTCACTCTTAACCTTGCGGACTACCGGAGAGCCACAACGCTCGCAGACACCATTTACTACTTCCTCATTTGCAAGACCTACTTTACAGGAAGTACACCAGTTGATCGGCATTTCTTTCTTATATGCAAGACCAGCTTTGAATAATTTCAGGAAAATCCACTGTGTCCATTTGTAATAATTTGGATCTGTTGTGTTGATCTCTCTGTCCCAGTCAAAAGAATAACCGAGTGAATGAAGCTGCTCTTTAAATCTTGCTACATTCTTCTCTGTAACGATCTTTGGATGGATTTTGTTCTTGATCGCATAGTTTTCTGTAGGAAGTCCAAATGCATCCCATCCCATTGGATAAAGGACATTGTATCCCTGCATTCTTCTCTTTCTTGCTACGATATCAAGTGCTGTGTAAGGTCTTGGATGACCTACGTGAAGTCCCTGTCCGGATGGATATGGGAATTCAACTAATGCATAATATTTTGGCTTTGTAAAGTCATTGGTTGCTGCAAAAGCTTTCTCGTCGTCCCAGACTTTCTGCCATTTTTTCTCAACTACTTTATGATTATAAAGTTCTGCCATGATATTCCTCCTTCTTTATTATCAAGCATTTCATGGATTTTCTAATGTGATAAAAAAGAATGTGCTTTGGCACATTCTCGCGCCGAGCTTTTTGTGTCATAGGACAAAGTTTTCTATGACACAAAAAAATCTTCGCCTCTAAAAAGAGACGAAGATCTGTTATCACTCCGTGGTACCACTCTAATTCGCAGGATGAACTTCTCATCCATATACGCACTCATATTCTTAACGCGAATCACACGTTCCGACCTACTTGCAGCCATCACCGGTTCAGCCGAAAAACTCAGAGGCGAGTTGGGAACTTCCAAAATACTGTCTCGCACCATCCGACAGTTCTCTGATGCATCTTCCGTTCTTAATACTCCTCGTCAACGTCTTAATTTATGCTTATAACATGATTTATTTTAACATATCGATTTCATTTGTCAACAATGGATTTTCGGTAATTATAAATTTCATAGCTGCTGATGTCAGCAAATTATTAATTTACTTTCCTGTCTTTATTGATTTTCTGAAAGGATCGAATTCATTATTTTTTTTGCTTTCGCAACATCTTTTTTATCCGGGATCATAACAAAACACTTCCGGTCCGGCATGGAATAAGTCTTTTTATATTCGCCTGTTCCTGTAACCGTATAACTATCAACCGTCCATTTCGTGCCTGTTGCCAGTTCATACCGGACAAGATTATAAATTCTTTCTGACGGAATATCCATCATAATGCAGGCACTTATTTCCTCAAGCACATCCCGGTAATTAGCAAGAATAGATGGCGAGGTTACCTTTTTAATAATGGCTTTGATCACTTCCATTTGATTTCGGCCACGTTGAACATCTCCATCGGAAAAGGAATGTCTTTCTCTTGCAAAGTTAAGTGCCTCAAAACCGTTCAGATAATTATACCCTGTCGTATAATGCTTAATTCCTTCTACTGTAAAATCATATTCTGAATACACATTAATACCGCCCAGTGCATCAATGATCGATTCAAAGCCGCTGAAATTCACGCGGATGTAATAGTCGATCTGAGTGCCATACAATTTTTCAAGCGCTGCTTTTGAGCAGTCAATTCCATATAAGCCTGCATGTGTCAGCTTATCGTATTCTTTTTTGTCCGGAAGATATACATAATAGTCACGCGGGGTATTGATCAATTGAACATGACCGGTAGCAGTATTTACAATTGCCAGAATATTAACATCGCTTCTGCTTCTTGCATTGACCGCGCCCCACATATCGATACCGCTTATGTATACAGTAAATGTATCTTTTTTCAAATCTTCCCCTGACTTTTCTTCAGGTTCAGCAATCTTTATTTCAACTTCATCCTCATAAACAGATTTTATCAGATCTCCAAAGTCCTCATAATTTTCCTGTTCTTCTACCATACTGATATAATCATCGTTTAAAATAATGCCCTGTTCTGTTCCATCTGCCAGCGCATCTGCCAGATTTAATATACTGTCATAAGAAGTTGCTGTCATACCGAGTGATTGAATCTCTTCCTCTGACAAAAATGCATCTGCTGCATCATCAAAGGATAAATATCCAATGTCCGCATCCTTTAAATCAGAAATACTTTCCGCAGGATCATCTTTCAGAACATATGCAGACAGACTGACCACTTCTGTTTTTGTTTCTGTTTTCACCTGTTTTAAGGTATTGTCAACTTTGCTGATCACAAAAATGCCGTAAATAATAACAGCTGTACAAACAACTGATAATATCATGAAAATAACAGATACGATCTTCTTTTTTCTGGTTAGTACCATGACCACATTCAAGACTGCAATACATGCTAAAAATACAATCTGATATGCAATCGGCAACAGCCCTGTTTTTATAAATACAAATTCCAGTCCCAGAACCGCTAATAATTGAATCACCATCAGTATCACGATCATTCCCTGTTTTTTCAAAAAAGTATGTTTCTCTTTCGCCGTGTCACCTGCCATATTTGTTCCTCTTTTTGATCTACCAATTTGTGTTTATTTTCCATAAAAATTCGGGAGTCAAAAGCTCTGCTGGCATAAGCTTAAATGCAGAGCCTTTTGACACCCAATTCCTATAAATTTGAATACGCAAATGAGTACCCGGTCAAAAAATCTGACCGGGTACTCATCCCAACATATGTATCTGATTAGTTGTTGATCAACTTATCATCTTCATTATTCCAGCTGTAAAGTTTACGGATCTCTTTACCAACTTTCTCTGATGGATGTTCAGAAGCTAATTTTCTCATAGCTTTGAAATGTACCTGACGTCCTGCAGGAGACATATCTAATAAGAAGTCTTTTGCGAATGTACCATCCTGGATATCTGTAAGGATCTGTTTCATAGCTTTCTTAGTATCCTCTGTGATGATCTTAGGTCCTGTGATGTAATCACCGTACTCTGCTGTGTTAGAGATAGAATATCTCATTCCTTCGAAACCTGACTGGTAAATTAAATCTACGATCAGTTTCATCTCATGGATACATTCAAAGTAAGCATTTCTTGGATCATATCCTGCCTCACATAATGTTTCAAATCCTGCCTGCATTAATGCGCAGACACCGCCACAAAGAACTGCCTGCTCACCGAAAAGGTCTGTCTCTGTTTCTGTTCTGAATGTTGTCTCTAAGACACCTGCTCTTGCTCCGCCAATGCCAAGTGCATATGCTAATGCAAGATCCTGTGCTTTTCCTGTAGCATCCTGATGTACAGCGATCAGACAAGGTGTTCCTTTTCCAGCCTGGTACTCAGAACGTACTGTATGTCCTGGTGCTTTTGGAGCGATCATTGTAACATCAACGTTTGCTGGAGGAACGATACATCCGAAGTGAATGTTAAAGCCATGAGCAAACATTAACATATTTCCTTCCTCTAAGTTTGGCTCAATGTCTTTCTTGTACATATCAGCCTGTTTCTCATCGTTGATCAGGATCATGATGATATCTGCTTTTTTTGCTGCTTCTGCTGTTGTATATACTTCAAATCCCTGTTTTTCAGCCTTTTCCCAGGATTTGCTTCCTTCATAAAGACCAATAATAACATGGCATCCGGAATCCTTTAAGTTTAATGCATGAGCATGTCCCTGGCTACCATATCCAATGATAGCGATTGTCTTTCCATCCAGTAATGAGAGATTACAATCTTCCTGATAAAAAATTTTTGCTGCCATTTTCAAATCCTCCTATTGTCTAATCGTGTTATTCTATAATTTTTACATCGGCCGTTCCTCTGGACAACCCTGTAATACCCGTGCGCGCTAACTCCAGAATGTCATATCCATTCAACAGGTCGAGAAAAGCGGTCAGCTTGTCCTGATTTCCTGTCAGTTCAATTACCATGGAGTCATTCGTGACATCTACGATCTTCCCATGAAAAATCTCTGTCACGTTAAGAATCGGCTGGCGTTCGGTATCTTTCGCACGAATCTTAACCAAAATGAGTTCTCTTGTCACTGAAGAACCCGGTTCTAATTTCTTGATATCAACCACGTCTTCTAACTTGGCAAGCTGTTTTTCAATCTGCTCTAAAATCTGTTCATCTCCGCTTGCTACGATTGTAATTCTCGTATACCTTGGATCAGCTGTTACTCCAGATGAAAAGCTGTCAATGTTATATCCTCTTCGGCTGAATAATCCAGAAATATGACTTGTAACACCCGGATTGTTCTCAACTAAGAGCGATAATACCTGTCTTCTCATAATGAAAACCTCTTCCTTGCAGAATCTTTTGTGTCCTGCAGTTTTTTCTCACTCATATTTAAGATAAATAATATCAATATCACTTTTTTTTGTCAACGGCAGAACCGGTATTTTTCCATACATTTTGTGCATGGCTATTATAACCTGTAAGACTAGCTATGTGTGCATTGCATAAAATATATTTATATCTCCTGTACATGTAATCTTTGCAATGCTCCTTAAGATCTCTTCCATTTTCTTACAGCATTACTCCTGATTTTTCCTTGCTCTCCTCGATAATATGGTTCATCTTCCGAAACGGAGCTGCAAGAACAAGTCCGACAAACAATGCCAGTATCGTATAACAGAGCAAAATACCAAGATCTTTCCAGTAATCATCCTGATACATTCCTGCCACTGCTTCTTTCATTGCTCCCATCGCATATTTAAACGGCTGGAATTTATAAAATGTCTGGAAAATCTGTGGCAATGTTTCGATCGGGAAAGTACACCCCGCACCGGCCACCTGAATGACCATGATAATGATTGCCAGTCCCTCACCGATATTTCCAAAGCCTGCTGTCAATGCGTACATCAGGAAACTGAATACAAAGCTGGTGCAGGATGCCGCAAGCCAGAGAAGGAATGGATGCGCACACTCTATCCCAATAAAATAAAGATCACCAAGCACAGCGATCAACGCCTGTATCTGGCTGATAAAAAAGAACGTCAGATATCTGCCGAAAAACTTCTGATAGTTTCTGGCACCATAAATCTCCGGGACATCCTCCACTTTGGTATGGATGATCGCAACAAGGATCAGACCTCCAACCCAGAGTGCCAATACCGTATAAAACGGAGCCATCGATGACCCATACGTGTAAACCTCGTAAACTGCCTCTGTCTCGATCTGAACCGGTGATGCCATAAAGCTTCCGATCTCATCTGCATCATGTGTCAGCAGCTGCGATAAAATATCATAACCGTCCTTTCCTTTCAGCTCTTTCAAACGTTCAAGACGGTCGGCGATCACCTGACGCATATCTGTAATCGCATCCTTTGTACCGGAAAGGCTGATATTTGCAGATGCTAATGTTGCTGACAGCTCTGACAGATTGCCATTGGAAGTTGCAAGTGCTTTGGAAACGGATCCAAGAGCGTTACTGATCCCACCAAATGTTGCTGATAAGCCTTTGGATACCAGTCCAAGTGATGCCAGTCCGGTGCCGGTCGCATTCTGCAGATTTCCCATAGCATTCTGTCCGCTTTTGATCGCACTGCTCATATCCGGATAAACGTCAGAAAAATCTTTTGTTGTAGCGGATGCATTTCCTGACACAGACATCAGGGAATTCATCAGATTCTCATAAACTTCAAGTTCTTCATCCGCTTCCTCCAGCTTTCCGATCAGCATATCGATCACATTTCCAGATCCTGTTTTAATCTTTAAAACAGAAGAATCCATTAATGTATCCGTTGCTTCCATACATGTTGAAATCAATGTTGATATGAATTGGGAATTCACTTCCTGCACAACAGCTGTTTTCGCTTTGTCTGTGATTTTAGGTGCGATCGCATTTTTCTTCTCATTGGTATAATAAGTGATCGTCGGATGCTCCATTTCATCTGCCAGAAAGCTTACCATATCTTCTGTAAAATCTTCCGGCATGATCAGCGCAGCATAGTATTCGCCGCTGTATACCCCATCGATTGCCTCCTCTGTTGTGTCTGTAAAGACCCAGCCGATCGAAGTATTTGCCTCAAGTCCCTCGATCACCGTTTCTCCCATATTAAAAGTTTTGTCATCTATGGTCAGTCCTTTATCATCCGACGCAACAGCCACTTTGATATGCGATGTTGCATCCGGACCATAAGGACTCCAGTTTGATAAAATATTAAACCACGCATACAGACAAGGCAGTATCGACAGTCCAATGATCATGACCACGGCAACAACATTTGTTTTCAGTCTTTTAAAATCTGATATAAAAATACGGATTATCTGCTTCATTCCTGTTCTTCCCTGTCTTTCTTTTTATCTTTTTTCTGTTTCTTCTTTGATTCAGATTTCTGTTCTGTTTTGCTTTTTTCTTTCTTAGCTTTCTTTTCGGATTTTTTCTTCTTATTCTTCTTTTTCTTTGGTTCTGCCTGTTCCTGCTCTTTTTCTTCCAGCAGCAGTTCTCCGACAGGCAGCTCACTTTCCCTGAAATATCTGGTCAAAGCGGTCTCATCCAGAAGCGATTCTATCTGTCCATCTTCTTTCATTCCAAGCTCCGCCATTCTTTCCTGTAAGGTATAATCCATATATTCCACATAAATCAAATATGCAGATATCGTAAACAGTGAAACGATCCAGAGCACTAAAAATACAACCTTAGAGCTGTCCATCGAAAACATCAGCGTCAGAAATACTAACGGGATCAGAATGACCAGGCGGATCCCCCAAAGGATTTTTTTCTGGTTTTTCCGATGCTGCTCCTTCTGATATTCCAAAATCGCCTGATATACTTTTTGATAATTCATCTTCATTTTGTATGTTCCTCACATTACATTTCTATAAAAGCTGCGTATTGTTACATCATTTTCGTATCTTCCATACGTTTTTCCATAAAATGATTGATCTTTATAAATGGCTTTCTTATAAACAGACCGATCATCAGCGCAACAATTGCAAATACTGCAAGCTGGCTCATATATCTCCAGTATTCATCTCCATACATTCCGGCAATGGTCTCCCTCATTGCATTGATCGCATACGGGAACGGGAAATACATATAAATATTCCGGTTAAATTCCGGCAGAATCTCTATCGGATAGGTTCCGCTGGATCCGGCGATCTGGATGACCATAACGACAACGACAAAAGCCTTTCCAACATCACCAAAAGATACGGTAAGTGTATAAATCAGCAGATTAAAGGTCAGGCTTGTAAATGCAGCAACCAGATAAAACAATCCCGGATTTAAACACTGTACTTTTAATAAATATAAATCTCCGATCACAACGATCGCAGCCTGAAGCTGCCCCAAAACAAAAAACAGCAGAAATCTTCCAAAATATTTTTCATATGGACGCGCCATTGCAAATTCCTTTTTATCAACCTGTACCTTTATCAGGGCAACAAGAATGACTGCACCTACCCAAAGTGCCAGGATCGTATAGAATGGCGTTACCGATGAGCCGTAATTTTCTACCGGATAAACACGCACGGTTTCGACGGTTACCGGCTGTGAGAAGAATTCGCCCATCACTTCCGGATCTGTAGACAAAATCCGGATAAACTGCTCATACTTTTCGCTGTCCTCTACCCCGTTCAGTTCTTCCAAAAGCGTTTTGATGTCTTCTTTCGCAGAAGAAATGATTTCTTTTACGGTCGAAAAGCTTGCATTCGAACTGCTCACCGTATTGCTTAAGCTGTTCAATGCCACACCCGTTCCAGCCAGTCCCTTATTCAGACTGTTTAACGATGCTACCATATTGTTATAGGCCGCTGAAACACTTGCCTTCATGGATGAAATATCCGACTGAAGCTGTTTTTCAACGATCGGCATCACTGCATTCACCAGATTTGCCGCAGCCTTTATGGCAGTACGGTTTTCTTCTACCCTGTTTTGTAATGTTTCATGGACCGCATTTGTCGTCTGCTGGATACTGTCTAATAAATTGATTATATCACTCTTATGTCCTGTATCCGGGATCAGGTCACTTTGCAGCAGCTGTTTTAACACTTCGATCTGCTGATTGGTATCTACTACATTATGGATCGCACTGCTGATCTCATCCGCCGTTGGAAGATCTTTGCCAAGCGTACGATTTACTTCCAGAAGCTTCGTATGAATATTCTGGTAAGCCTGGTCCATCTGTGATTCCAGTGTTGTGATCGTCTGCTGTGCCTCATTTTTTGCCTGATTTACCCTTCCCACGCCACTGTTAAGCTTTCCAGAAGCGCCGGAAACTTCACTTCCGGCTGTCTTCAGATTTGAAGACAACGTAGAATTGCAGCTCATCAGGTTATCGATCGTTACAAGATAGTCCTCCAAATTCTGATCTACAGACTCTAATTTTTCTATGATTTTCTTCACATATTGTGTCTTTTTCGCATCATCTGCCAGGTTATTCATGCTTTCCATAACCGTTGACACTGCCACGTTGATAAATTGCTCATTGATACTTGCCTGTAACGTTCCCTTTGCCGTATCCGTGATTTTTGATGCGATCGGATTTTTCTTTTCATTTTCATAATAAGTAACCGATGGATGTACAAGATCATTTTCTGCAAAACCATACAGACTCTCACTGAAATCCTCTCCGATCACAATGGCAGCATAATAGTCTCCACTGTACACACCATCCACTGCCTCTTTTTCGGTATCAACAAATCTCCATCCGATTTTATCATTCTCTTTCAGATTCTCGATCACGGTATCTCCCATAACCGATACCTCATGATTTTCTTTCTCACATCCTTTATCCAGCGACACAACCGCAACCGGAATGGTTGCCGTGTTACTGTAAGGATCCCAGTTTGAATAAATATTAAACCAGGCATACAGGGATGGAAGAACGCAAAGTGCCAGTGCGATGAGCAGTGCCAGCTTGTTTTTCCACAGTCCCTTCAAATCACTCTTAAAAATCTTTCCAATCATATTCATTCTTTTGTACTCCTGTTTTTTCGTTGCTGTCCGCAATGTCTGCGAACACATGCTTCAAAAATAGGCTCCGTTTCTTTTGTCCAATGCGTCATAAAGCCGCTTTTATTATAACGTTATTCGCTTCATATGAAAACATACAATTTTTATGATTTGTACTTTTATTAAAAAAGAATGCGCATCATTGGCACGTTAGTACCATTTTGTGTAATAGGGAGTTCAAAGGTATTTCCTATTACACAAAAGAGGATTCCCGGGAAATCCGGAAATCCTCAAATAATAGACCTTATTTTAATTTCATTTTTCTTCTGTTTTATTCTCTTCGTTGTTCTTTACTTCTGTCTTTATCCCTTTTTTCTTCTTTATCTTCTTAACAACCTTTCTCACTACTATCACAATGACTGCAATAAATACTGCCCATACAGCAAGGATCGGCAGGGAACCAAGAATTCCAATTACCAGTTCTCTGATATCACGTCCAACGACATACAGACTATCCTCAAAACGGTCTTTCACTTCTTCAAAGAAGCCTTTTTCGCCGGTGTCTGTCACACGTTCTACTTCGTCCACATCTACATTTACAGTACTGTAATCAATCTGATTATCAAGCATCCGGAGCTTGCTTCCGTAACTCTCGATCTCATACCGGACATCAGACAGTTTACTTTCAATAGCCAGCAGATCTTCCATATTTTCTGCATTGGAAAGTAATTCCATCAGGCGCTCCTGTTCCGTCTCCAATGCCTTTTTACGGCTTTCCACATCTACATACTGGAGTGTTACATCCTCTACAGATTCGTTTTTCTGCGTAACATTTCCAAGTTCACTGACTACATTTACGAACTCATTTAATTTCGTAGACGGGATACGTATGGTATAGCTCGCATACCGGGTATTACGATAATAATAACTGTTTCCACTGACAGATGATGTTTCAATGTAACCTCCCAGCTCTGTCGCTTTTGCACTCAGATTGCTGATCAGGGAATCAAATTCTGTTGTCTGCAATGACAGGAAGACCGTTTTGATCAGTTTTCGTCCGTTTTCCACCGGTGTTTCTAACTCATCTTCTGAAGTAACGTCTTCTTCCTTAAAATCTCCTGTTTCCTCTTTGTAGGCAGCATCTGTTGCATAATTTGTGTCCATCCCCCATCCTGCAGCTGATGCAGTCTCCGTCGCCGCAGCTGACTTACTGCCACATCCGACTGCCAGTAATACCATGATAAGCGCCAGTAAAAATGCAAAACATTTCTTCTTCATTCCATCCCCTCCTTTGCAGATCCGAACAATATACCTGATTTTTATATATTTATTTTACTATATATTGGCAGAAAAATCTTCTTAAGATTGCCTTAAAATTATTTAATTTAAAGCATTTCTGCTTTTTCATCATTTTAACATGTTTTATGTTTCTTTTCAGAAATTAAAAAGAGGACTTCTGGAAAACCAAAAGTCCTCAAATTATTATTTTTACTGTATTCTATTTAGAATTTACCAGCTTTGTGAGCTTCCTCAACAGAAACTGCAACTGCTACAGTAGCACCAACCATAGGGTTGTTACCCATTCCGATCAGACCCATCATTTCTACGTGAGCTGGTACGGAAGAAGATCCTGCGAACTGTGCATCAGAGTGCATACGTCCCATAGTATCTGTCATACCATAAGAAGCTGGACCTGCTGCCATGTTATCTGGATGAAGTGTACGTCCTGTACCACCACCGGATGCTACAGAGAAGTATTTTTTACCCTGCTCGATACATTCTTTTTTGTATGTACCTGCTACTGGATGCTGGAAACGTGTTGGGTTTGTAGAGTTACCTGTGATAGATACACCTACGTTCTCATGATGCATGATAGCAAC
>CAKRLC010000036.1 GCA_934358955.1 uncultured Roseburia sp.
TAGCAGATTAATTTCAGCGTGAAATACTGATCTGTGGTAGCGAGTGTTTCTGATTTGACAACCATGTCCTGATAGCCTTCGTCCTGACTCTGGTTTTCTTCAAATTCTGCGATCAGCTGGTCTGTGATCGTCTGGATCTCAGCATTGATCTCGGCGGTTGTCTTCTTTGCCTGTGAGGCAGCAGAAGTGCTAGTATCAGCAGCTTCGGCGGAAACTGTCAGTTCCGGAACCTTAATATCAGCGTTGTTGTGTTCATCGGAATATTGATAGTCGCGGATCGTGACAACTTCTACAAATTTTGATAAAAATGGAACCTGGCTCATAGCATAAGCTACGGATGGGGAAGTATTTGGAAGGATCAAAAGCATCAGTACAATAGATGCGGCCGCGGCAAGTGATGCTTTCCATAAATGGGATAATTGCTGTTTCTGTCTGTCTTTTTTTGCCTGATTGATTTTATTTTTCATTTCTGATACCTGTCTTTCTGACATCGCGTGTGTATAATAGTCCTGTTTTAAATCATTTAAATTCTTTTTATTTGAATCCATACGAGTTTTCCTTTCTATACCTTTTTTTATTTCTCAAAAAATGATATTTAAATGTTCCATATTTCTACATAGAGCTGTCAAGCTTTATCCTGAGTTTTTGCAGACCGCGGTATAGCCGGCTTTTTACAGTGCTTAAGTTTTCCTCTGTGATATCTGCAATCTCCTCGAGCTTTAAGTCTTCAAAAAATTTTAACTTGATGACGGTCTGTTCCTTTGGTGGGAGTGCGTCTAGTGCACGGGCAAGATCGATATTTTCGTAAGTGTCTTCTGTCGGTATTTCCTCAGATAAAGGATTGGAAATATCCGTCCGGTTCTGATGATAAATTTCATTTAGCATAATGCGGTAGACCCAGGTGGATGCAAAATTTATATTTTTCAGCTGCCCGCTGTTTTTGATCGCTTTGTAGGCACCGTTTTGCACGATGTCACCGGCATCTGCATCGTTATGCGTATAACTGCAGGCGAGGCGATAATATTGATTGTATTTTTTTAAAAGCAAAGCTTCTACAGCCGCCTCTTTTGCTTTCTTTGATGTCTGTAGCACGGAAAAGCTTCCTCCTTTGTAAATCGTTCTGATAATTAGATTATATAAGATATCCAAAAAGTTTCAAAAAAAATCTTTTTTTCGAAAGTCGCAGGACAGGAAGTCTGTTATACTTATATATAGTGTAGCGGTCAAAAAGTCAGATTATTTTATCTGTGAGGTCAGGTTGTACAACAGAAGTATTCCAGGTTTCATTGTGCAAAACATTCCGATGAGCCTCTGAAAGCGTGAATCGTGTTCAGCAGAGGCTTCCACGATTCATGAGTCTCATCTGCATTGCACAAAGAGAAACTTGGAATACTTCTGTTGTACAACCTGGCAATAAAGGTTTTGAATCTGACTTTTTGATCTTAAGGTTATAGATAGAGTTATTTTCATTACCTGCGATATAAGGAGAATAGCCTCATGAAAACGTCCTTCGTAAAAAAAACAATTCATATGATGGCGATCCAGTGTGTTCTTTTACTGGTCGTCTTTTTCTCATATCTGATCCTTTCCTATCGGACTGCAGCAGAGGGACTGGAACAGAATATGTATAATTTGATGCAAATTTATGGGAAAGAACTGGAAAATAAAATAGACAATGCAGATATGCTTTTTAAAAGTCTGATTTATAAAAATACAGATTATGATATACTGCAGAGCCCTAACAGTAACGAGCGTTACTATGCTTCCATGCGGATCAATAACTTTTTAGAGGAGCAGACCGCTTACGATCATTATATTGATGCGGTTATGATGGCAGAGAATGAATATGGGATGTGTCTTGATTATGAAAATATATCGATGTCTTATAAAGAAAGAGAAGCGCTGCGTAAGTATACCTTACAGTCAGCGGGAAAAGAACGGGTGAAAGCGCAGTGGAGAATAGAAGAGATCGGTCAGAAAAAGTACGTCTGTAAAATCAATGTCTGGCAGGGAAAGGCGGTAGGAGTCTTTATTTCTGTAGACAGTTTTATGAAAAATGCATCGGAAAGTGATTTTGAAAAAGTAACGCTTCTGTTGACGGATCAGGACAATGTGATCGGTGGAATGTATGGAAATCAGCTTTCCGGAGCCATACCGGGACAGATATGGGACCAGTCTGTGAAAAATGCGCAGGGAGTCAGATATGAGTTAGCAGGCGGAAAGCTATATGCGTATGGCTATATCAGTAATTCAGAAATTGTTGGACAGATACGATTAAATATGGTATTAATGATGCTGGTGATTCTGATCCTGGTGGGATTTTCCGTGTTGGCGATCAACTATCTGAGAAGAGAGATCCTTGTTCCGATGAGCCATATGCGAAAAAGCATGGAGGAAATGCGCGACGGAGATTATACATTAAGGATTCAGGAAGATTACAGCAATCAGGAATTTACATTATTAAAAGATAACTTTAACCGTCTGATGGATGAGATTGTCGGTTTAAAGATCGAAAGCTATGAGAAACAGATCGACCTGCAGGAGACCGAACTGAAATGTGTGCGTTTGCAGATACGGCCGCATTTCTTCTTAAATGCATTAACGACGGTTTCGAGTCTCAGCCAGCAGGCAAAAAATAAAGAGATCGAACAATACATTGCAGCGTTGTCCAAAAATATCCGCTATATGTTCCGGTCTGGGCTGCATACTGTCACATTAGGTGAGGAGATGCGGCATGTGGAGAAC
Source organism: uncultured Roseburia sp. (assembly GCA_934358955.1). GTDB lineage: Bacteria > Bacillota > Clostridia > Lachnospirales > Lachnospiraceae > Roseburia. The sequence goes on from CAKRLC010000036.1 coordinate 2,746, forward strand.
TACTTCGAGATGCAGGAATTAAAATATCCAAACTGCGTCTTCTATTTTTCCGATGTGCCAAAAGAGCTTGAAGACTGGCGCATTCCGCAGATGCTGGTACATACGATCATCGAGAATGAGTATAAATATGCGGTGTCAGTGGACAGTGTTCTTACGATACTGATCAAGGCAAGTCTGACTGTGCGGCAGGGAGAAAAAATGCTCATGCTTGAGATTGAAGATGACGGAAAGGGCTATCCGGAAGACTTCCTGAAAGAATTTGCAGAAAAGGAAGATACATCCGGGCAGACCGGACAGCGTGTCGGCTTAAAGAGTGTGCGTCGGATGCTCGAACTGATGTATGAGCGTGAGGATCTCTTTTCTATCGAAAACATTGCCCCACATGGCTGCAAGAACATATTTTTCATTCCGGCTCATGCCCTGCATGAGATCTCGGAGGCAAGCCAAAGGTGACATCAGGTAATTACGAGACTTGGCATTAACGTAAATGGATTGGGAAAATTTTTCAGAAGCATAAGAAGACATTGAGGAGCCGCCGGTCCTTAGAAGGCATCAAGTTGATGGCTTCTTAGTACCGCTGCGAGCGACGCATAGCGAGAGCGTGTCTTCGTTGATTTTGTTTATTTCTCACAATCTTCACAGTGTGAATTCAACGAATAACAAGGAGAACCTACATGCACGTATTAATTGTAGATGATGATATCGCAACCGTAGATGTCATAAAAAATACAGTCAACTGGAAAAATCTTGGCGTGGCAGAGGTTTTTACGGCTTATAATATTGCAAATGCAAAAAGAATCCTGACAGAAAATGCAATTGATATCATTATCAGTGACATTGAAATGCCACAGGGATCCGGGCTGGATCTGCTGGAATGGTTCCGCAGGGAGGAGCTGTCCGGAGAATTTTTGCTTCTGACCTGTCATGAAAACTTTGATTATGCAACGTATGCGATCAAATACCGGGCATCGGAATATCTGCTCAAACCATTTGATGTGAATGTGATGGAAGCAGCATTAAGAAAGATGATCCAGAAAATAAGAAAGGATCATCAGCTGATTGAGAACAGTGAGTATGGAAAGTGGGTAAGGGAGAACCAGAGACAGCTTCAGATCTCATTTTGGAATCAGCTTCTGACCGGGCATATTGCAGGGAAAAAAGATATTATTTTACAGGAAATAAAGAACCGAAGACTGGACATTGAATCGGATATGCCGTATTGCCTTATCATATCAAAAATAACTGGTCTGGAAAAAGACAAAGAGAAAATGAATCCGGATCTCATGCTATTCATTATGGAAAATATCCATTCAGAAATATTGTGCGGTAAGCCGGATAATGATTCTGTTGTTTCAATGGATTTCAAGGAATATTATGTGTTTGTTACGGTTTGCCGGATAAACAGGACAGAAGATATAAAAGAACAGTGCGAAGAGCTGAAAAAGGATTTTCGAAGTCTCTTTTCGGCAGAAATGACGATCTGTATCAGCAGAAGCTGTAATATACAGGAGTTTTATGATACGTTCCACCGGGATTTAAATTTGATCGAAGGGAATGTTGGATATTACGGTTCCTGTTTTCATGAGGAAGACAGTGCGGACATAGCGCGTGCATCCCAGGCTGTCCTCGAATTTGAAAAGCTGGAGGATTTCCTGGAAAACAGAAAGAAAATGGAGTTTTTGAGCTATCTGAAAGGTCAGTTGAGTGATCTTTCCTATCGGAAGCTGTTGAATGAGCATGTGCTGAAGCAGGGCAAGGAGGAAATCCTTCAGGCTGTTTATACATATCTTGGAAAAAAGGAGATCCCGGCATCCGGCCTGTTTTTAAATGTGGATCTGATTTCGCTGGGACAGAAGGCGCCGCAGTCCGTGATCAATATGATCCGATGGACGACCTTTTTGATCGACTGTACTTACGAGTATGAAGAGAAGGTCCAGAAGCAGTATACGCTGGGGGAGAAGATCAATCAGTATATTAAACAGCATTATAGCGAAGATATCGGAAGAACTGAGCTTGCAGAGCAATTCCACCTGGCGCCGGAGTATCTGTCAAAAACATATAAAAAACAGATGGGAGTCAGCATAAAGGATACGATCGCTGAGTACCGGATTGAGGAAGCAAAGCGTCTTTTAGAGCGCGGAGAGCGTGTCAGTGATGTGGCAGAGAAAGTTGGGTTTGATAATTTTACATACTTTTCTACTACGTTTAAGAAATATACCGGGGTTTCCCCGAACCAATATCGGAAAAAATAGAGAATCTTTGCCGGATTCTCTTTTTTTTGAAAATTAATATCCTGTTTTTAAAAGAAAGCAGGAATTGTTTTTGATAAATTAAGAGTATCAAAAAAAGAGGAGGATTTTTTCTATGAAAAACAAAAGAGTTCTGGCAGCTTTATTAATAGCTGCAATGACAGTAGGCCTCACTGCATGTGGAGGAAGTTCTGATTCTAACGGATCTGCCGCTGGAACAGAGACCGGAAGCACAAAAGCAGATGGAAGCTACGATCAGGTTACTTATGCATACTGCACATTTAATAATATTCCAACAGAGGAAGACTTAGATGTTGTAGAAGAAGCAATTAATGAGATCACAAGAGAGAAGATCGGTGTGGAAGTTACATTACAGCCAATGGCAATCTCAGATTACTCCAGTAAAGTAAGTCTTGCTTTACAGGGTGGAGAGAAAATCGATATCTATGAATCTCTTGGTGATTTTAATAACTATGTATCTACTGATATGACATATGAATTAAACGATTTATTAGATGAATATGGACAGGGAATCAAGGAGACGGTTGGAGATGACTGGCTTGCAGCCTGCACATCCGAAGGCACAATCTATGGTGTACCAACAATGAAACCGGTTGCATTAACTCCAATGGTAATTTACAGAGAGGATATTGCGGAAGAACTTGGACTGGATATGAGCTCTGTTAATTCGATCGAAGATGTGACAGACATTTTAAAACAGGTGAAGGAAGCTTATCCGGATATGATCCCACTTGCACCGGTACAGACAGGTCAGATCGGTCTTGACGCTACCTGGGGAGATGTTGATTACCTGACAGATGATATGTTCTCTCCAAAAGGTGTGTTAATGGGGGATGATCTTACAGTAACAGATTTATATTCTACAGATATCTATAAAGAGAGATGTGAGTTAGTAAGAAGCTGGTACAATGATGGTCTTGTAATGCAGGATGCAGCAACAACGACAACAGCTGCAGCTGAGGCAATGAGCTCAGGTAATTACTTCTGTTACATTGCTGCATACAGCTATCCGGAAGCTGATACAGCAGCATCCTTAGAGGCTCAGTGCGGCGGATATCCGATCGGTGCAAAAATGATCGGTGATGCTTATCTTTCTACCGGTGATTTAAATGCAGTCAGCTGGATGATCGCTTCCACAACAGATGTTCCGGAAGCTGCTATGAAGTTCTTAAATCTTACTTATACAGATGCAGATGTCATCAACTTACTGATCTATGGTATCGAAGGAAGAGATTATGTAAAGAACGATGACGGAACAGTTTCCTATCCGGAAGGAGAGGACTCTACAACTGTACCTTATACAGCACAGTTAAGCTGTGGAACATTAGGAAACTACTTCTTAATGTATTGCTTAGAGGGAACAGACCCGGCATCCCTTGACTGGGAATTAGAGCAGAACAAGACTGCTAAGACATCTCCTGCAATGGGATTCACCTTTGATTCCAGCAGTGTGAAGACACAGTATACAGCAGTAAGCAATGTTATCAAACAGTATATGCCTGGATTAAACTGCGGAAGCTTAGATCCGGATACAGAAATTGAAAAATTTGTAAAAGCATTGAATGATGCTGGATACCAGGATATTTTAAATGCAAAACAGGAGCAGTTAGATGCCTGGGCTGCACAGCAGAAATAAAACAGAGTAACACAGTTTAACACATATCAAAAGGCTGCCGCATGAAAATGCGGCAGTTCTACAGAAATGGAGAATAGAATGGAAAAGGCAATTGCAAAAAGCAAAAAAAGAAAATTTAAAAATCTGCCGCTCTTTATGATTGCGCTGCCGGGAATTATCTACTTATTGATCAATAATTATGTGCCAATGTTTGGTATTTTCCTGGCATTTAAGAATTATAGTCTTAGAAAAGGTGTATTCGGAAGTGACTGGTGCGGTCTTCAGAATTTCCAGTTTCTGTTCAAGACCAAAGATGCCTGGATTATGACTAGAAACACAATTTTATATAATGTGGCTTTCATTATTATCGGAACGATTGTTGCAATTGCAATTGCTGTTATGATGTGTGAGCTTGGGAAAAAAACACGAGTTAAATTTTTCCAGGCAGCATTGCTTTTGCCGAACCTGTTATCCTGGGTTGTTATTGGATTCATAGCCTATGCATTTTTAAATGCAGATACCGGATTTATTAATAAAACAATCCTTGCAGGACTTGGATTAGACCCGGTATCGTGGTATTCCTACACCGGAGCATGGCCGGCCATTTTGATCATCGTAAATCTCTGGAAGAACATGGGATATCAGTCGATTGTTTATATGGCAAGTATTTCCGGTATTGATAAATCTATTTATGAAGCAGCAGCGATCGATGGTGCGACCAAAATGCAGCAGATTTTCAGAATTACACTGCCAATGTTAAAACCAACGGTTATCACATTGACCTTAATGTCAGTCGGAAGAATCTTCTACTCTGACTTTGGTCTGTTCTATCAGGTACCACAGAACTCAGGCGCATTATTTAATGTAACACAGACCATTGATACCTACGTATACCGTGGATTGATGGAATTAAATGATGTTGGTATGTCAGCAGCAGCCGGACTCTATCAGTCATTAGTTGGATTTGCTCTTGTACTGATCGCAAATGGTATCGTACGTAAAGTAGATTCTGAAAACGCATTATTCTAGGAGGGGCAGAGATATGACCGAAAGTAAAAGTTTTAACCGGGTGGCAACGATCATCCTTGCCATATTAGTCATTATTGCAATGCTGCCAATCCTGTTGATTGTCATTGCATCATTTTCAGCGGAGTCATCCCTGATCCGAAACGGATATACTTACTGGCCGGAACAGTGGAGCTTAGATGCTTACTATTACATGGTAAAACAGAGTGTTATGATCTTAAGATCTTATGGAGTTTCTTTCCTGGTAACCTTTGTTGGTACCGCATTAAGCGTAATTATCACAACCATGCTCGCATATCCAATGTCGAGAAAATCTTTCAAGTATCGTAACGCACTGGCATTTTTCGTATTTTTTACAATGCTATTCAATGGTGGTATTGTACCGTCTTACATTATGTGGACAAAATTTTTCCATATCAAAAATACGATCTGGGCATTGATCATTCCAAACTATCTGGTAAGTGCATTTAATGTTATTCTTGTAAAAAACTATTATCAGAACAGTGTGCCGGATTCTTTGATCGAGGCAGCACAGTTAGACGGTGCATCTGAACTGAAAATCTTCTTTAAGGTCATGCTTCCGTTAGCAGTTCCAACCGTAGCAACGATCAGTTTATTTACAGGTATCTGCTACTGGAATGACTGGACAAACGGTCTGTACTATATCAGCAATGAAAAACTGTATAGTATCCAGCAGTTATTAATGAAGATCATGAATAATATTCAGGCAATGCGCTCCAGCTCGAATGCAGCCTTGATCGGAACGGGTGCGATCGACTTGCCGGGAACATCTATCCGAATGGCTATGGCAGTGATCGGAATTCTTCCGATAATGCTGATTTATCCTTTTGTACAGAAATATCTGGTAAAGGGTGTTGTTGTTGGAGCCGTGAAAGGTTAACTGAATTTCATAGAGAAGTGTAGACAGTCTGCACAGAAGAAATAGTAGTTCATGTTCGTGTGCATATTTCTTTTGGGTAGGCTGTTTTTTTTAGGAGAAAAGAATATGACAGTAAGAGAGTTAGTAGATAAGATCATCGAGAAGACCGGTGTGACACCGCTTCCGGAAGAAAAGACATGCGACCATCTGATGACAGGAAGCTGGGATATGGAAGTAAAAGGCGTTGTTTCGACTTTTATGGCGACCGTTGATGTGATCAGACAGGCAATCGACCTGGGAGCAAATTTTATTATCACGCATGAGCCAACCTGGTTCTCCGGGGCTGATGATACAGAATGGCTTTCTGATGATCCGGTTTATCTGGAAAAGAAAAAGCTGATCGAGGAGCATCAGATCGCGATCTGGCGTTTTCACGACCATATGCATATGGATACGGATGACGGCATTTACCGTGGTTTTGATGAAGAATTAGACTGGGGAAAATACCGTGTAAAATGTGATGGTGACCTTGGATGGTTTGGAGCAGTTTATGAGCTTCCGGAAACAACCCTGGAGGAGCTGGCACATTTTTTCCAGAAAGAGCTGGATATGAAGGTGGTACAGCTTGTCGGTGATCCGAAGATGCCGGTAAAACGTGTCAGTGTGTTAGTCGGTGGCGGAAGCCTTGGACTTGGACAGGAGAATCTTCCGATGCGTCATATGCATGCAGAAAATATTGATGTTGCGATCTGCGGAGATATCACAGAGTGGACACTTTCTGCTTATGTAAGGGATGCAGCACAGCTTGGCATGAAAAAAGGTATGTTAGTACTCGGACATGAACGGAGTGAAGAGTGGGGCATGAAACATCTTCCGGCATGGCTTAAGAGTATCACAGGAGATCTTCCAGTTACCTTTGTGGATGCGAAAGAACCGTTTACTTATATCGTGTAAAGGAAGCTTATATGGCTGTTTATTCAGCAATAGCGTTTGGGTAATGGAAAGATAGTAATTTTATTGCAATGCAATACAAAGATGGGAGCAGAAAAAATGCAGGAGATTTTAACAATCCAGGTTCGGACGACAGAATTTTTGAGTGTAAAGGGAAGTAGAGCAGAGGCTTTAATGATCACATTTGACGGAACCTGTGACTGTGAGAACTTTAAAGGAAAAATACTTCCTGGAGGTGTGGATACACAGAAGGAATTTTATCCGGAACTACGGACACTTTCAGCTCGCTATATGTTAGAAGGTGTGGATAGAGAAGGAAAAGCGTGTCATATCTTTATTGAGAACAATGGAGTTGCAGGCGAGAAGGGCATAGTTGAGAAAACAACACCAAGAATTATTACGGACAGTGAGTGCTTGAATTGGATGGAGACAGCGGACTTGTCAGGAACGATCACACCATGGGAAAAGGGGGTAATAATCCATATACTTGCAAAAGAGTGTGATTGTAAATATTAGAAAGGTGCAACTAAAATATTAGAAAGGTGATAATAAATTATGACAATCAAAGAGATTACAGATAAAATTTTAGAGTATCATCCAAAATTCGATGCATCCTATGATGGATGTGACGGTTTCAAATCCGGCAATCCGGATGCAGAGTGCACAGGCATCGTATCAGCCCTGGTTCCAACCGTCGATGTAATCAAAAAGACAGCAGAGCTCGGATGCAATCTTTTATATGTGCATGAGCCATCGTATTATTCGACACCGGATTATCCGGATTGGAGAGCAGGCTTCGAAAATAAAATTTATGAGGAGAAAAAAGCACTTCTTGATCAGTATGGCATCGCAATCTGGCGTGATCATGACCATACACATGCACACAGACCGGATGGGATTTTTACCGGTGTGATCAAATACCTGGGCTGGGAACAGTACCGTGTACCATGTGAAACAGAAGGAATGACGATGCTTTTTGAATTCCCGGATATGACGGTTGGCAAGATGAATGCTTATCTGAAAGAAAAACTGTCCTTAAATGGAATCCGTTACATTGGAAATGAGGAAGACCGGATCAGGAAAGTAGCAATGATCGGACATCTTCTTCCGAATATTTTTGAACATCAGCCAACGACAGGAGACAGTTTCTGCCCAGAGTATGCGACGGATGTGATCCGCCTTATGGAGCTGGAAAATGTAGATGCGATTATTCCAGGCGAAGTGATCGACTGGACAGTTATGTCTTATGTCCGTGATGCGGTTCAGCTTGGAAAAGTAAAAGCTGCATTTAATATTGGGCATTTTAATTTGGAAGAGCTTGGCATGAAGTATGCGGCAGACTGGATCCCAGGCGTAATTGAAAATGCAGTTCCGGTGCATTATATTCCGAGTGAGGATATTTATAAATTTGAATAGTTTCCTGAAAAAAGAGGCTGCCTTACCATAAAATTATGGTAAGGCAGTTTTGGGTGATAATCGTCAGAAAAGTGACAAAGCAGGTTGTATTTTTGAAAGAAAAAGAAAAAGCACAGTTATATACTGGATACTGTAGAAATCAGTGTTGCATGTAAAGCAAAATATAGAGGGAAAGAGATGCATCAGGTAAGAAAATTGAAATGACAGGAAAGATATTTAAAGGTGTTTTTTTGCCAGATTACCTATAATTTAATTAACAGGAAGAGCTGTTTATTATTTTAAGGGAGGTTTTACGCATGAAAAAAAGAATTGTTGCAGCGATGTTAACAGCAGCCATGGTGATCGGAATGACAGCCTGCGGATCTGGGGGAGATCAGGCAGCATCATCAGGAAGCAAGGAAAGCACAGCTGGTACGGAGAAAGCAGAAACACAGGAAGCTGCCTCATGGGATGGAGTCTATGACCTTGATTTTTATTATCCGGTATATTTCTATATGCCGAGTGAAGAAGGTATCGCAGATGTTGAGGAAGCATTAAATGCGATCACAGCAGATAAGGTCGGAGTTAATGTGAAGTTGCATCCAATCGATTATTTTGCATATTCAGATCAGATGAATCTGGTACTTTCAAGTGGTGAGAAAGTCGATCTGTTTATGCCGCTGACCGGTCTGAGCAGTTATGTGAGCAAGGGGCAGATCCTTCCAATTACGGATTACTCTGCAGAACTGAAAGAGACAATGGATCTTATGGGAGAAGATTTCTTAAAATCATCTTATATCGGAGATGATCTTTATGCAATTCCAAGATACGGTGCAAACACAATGGTGTGGTATTTTGTATACCGGAATGATATCGCGGAGGAAGTAGGATTTGACAAAGAATCTGTAAAAGATGTAGATGATCTCGAAGAGCTTCTGACAAAAGTTCATGAAGCACATCCAGAGATTTATCCGCTGGTACCAACCAATGCCGGTGATCAGATGTTGATCCGTGCAACGGATGATGGAGAATTCGGATATGCTGTAGACTATCTTGGAGATTCCGAGGATGGATGTACAGGATGTATTGTAAATGATGAGGAAACAGTTGAGAACTTCTATGCAACAGATGCATTTAAGCAGATGGTACAGAGAGCTTATGACTGGAATAAGAAAGGGCTTCTGATGCCAGAAACATCTGTTTCACCGGATATCGCACAGGATCTGATCGCATCTGGAAAAGGATTTGGTACGTTGATCGGTTATGGATATCCTGGATCTGATAAACAGTTTAACTCCGGCACCTATGGTACTTACCCGATGAGCTTTGTGACAGTTGGCCAGGATATTATGCAGAGCTCCTGTTTTAATGTGGAATGGGGTGTAGGATATACATCTGAGGACGCAGCGGCAGCATGCAGATTTCTGAATCTGCTTTATACGGATACCGATGTATTGAATCTGATCATTTATGGAATTAAGGATGTGGATTATACATTAAATGGTGATCCAACACAGATGGCAAGCCTCGGATTCCCAGAAGGCTATGATATTACAACAGTTCCTTATACAGCACGTATTACCTGCGGCTTAATGGGAAATCAGTTTATTATGTATGGATTCGGCGGTGAAATTGAAGAGTTTGGTATGAACCTGATTGAGAATTCCACGAGATCCTCCGCACTTGGATTCTTATTTGACTCTTCCAATGTCAAGACTCAGGTGACAGCAGTACAGAATGTTATTTCCCAGTACTACAAGGGTCTGGTATGTGGAGAACTGAATCCGGATGAAACAATTCCGAAATTTGTTTCCGAATTAGAGGCAGCCGGCATTAATGATATTATTGCGGAGAAACAGGCCCAGCTGGATGCATGGAGAGCAAATCAGAAATAAAACCGGAAGGATGGGGAGAGGACTATGAATGGCAAGCAGAAGAAAAAATATAACTGGAAAAAGGATCTGCCCTTATTTGCTTTCATGATTCCGGGACTGGCATATTTATTCATTAATAATTATCTGCCGATGTTTGGTATCTTTATCGCTTTTAAGAACGTAAATTATGCAAAAGGCCTGTTGAAAAGTGACTGGGCAGGATTTGACAACTTTAAGTTCCTGTTTAAGACAAAAGATGCCTATATCATGCTGAGAAATACATTATGCTACAATCTTGTATTTATTGTCCTGGGGGTGATTCTTGCAGTGACGGTGGCAATCATTATGAACGAGATCGGAAAAACATTACTGGCGAAGTTCGTTCAGCCATTGATTGTATTCCCGAATATGATCTCAATGGTAATTGTTGCCTACATCGGATATGCATTTTTAAATTCCCAGACAGGATTTATCAATCATTCCATTGTGCAGGATAATCCGGTAGCCTGGTATTCCAGCCCGCAGTACTGGCCGTTTATTATCATTCTGGTAAATGCATGGAGAAGCACGGGGTATAGTTCGATCGTATATATGTCAGGTATAGCAGGAATTGATAAAGAATTATATGAGGCAGCAAGGGTTGACGGGGCAACAAGATGGCAGCAGATCCTGCATATTACATTACCATGCTTAAAGCCGACGATCATTATTATGGTACTTATGTCGATCAGCAAAATTTTCAATTCTGATTTTGGACTGTTTTATCAGCTCCCTATGAATTCGGGTGCATTATATAATGCAACACAGACGATCGATACTTATGTTTACAAGGCATTAATGGAGTTAAGTGATGTCGGAATGTCTTCAGCAGCAAGTGTATTCCAGTCTGTAGTTGGATTTGTTCTGGTACTGGCAGCGAATAAGATCGTAGCAAAAGTCGACAGTGACAATCGATTATTTTAGAGGGGTGCAGCGCTATGAAAGAAAAAAGATATGGAAATGAAAAAAGATTTTTTATAGGCTGTGCAGTCATTATTATTATATTTGCAATAGTTTGCGTGCTACCGATCCTGCTGGTTTTCAGTGCATCTATTACGGATGAAAATGCCCTGACAGCAAACGGATATCAGTTTATCCCGTCAAAGCTCAGTTTATCAGCTTATAAATATTTGTGGACACAGAGAGCGATGATCGGACGGAGCTATCTGGTATCGATTTTTGTAACAGTATTTGGAACGAGTGTAGGAGTGCTGATGTGCACGATGCTTGCGTATCCGCTCAGCAGGAAGTCGTTCCGGTTTGCAAATGTTTTTACGTTCATTGTATTTTTTACAATGCTGTTTAACGGAGGTACTGTTTCAAGCTATATGGTGTGGACAAGAATCTTCCACATCAAGAATACAGTTTACGCACTGATTTTTCCAAATCTGATGATGAATGCATTTAATGTTATTCTGGTGAAAAATTATTTTGCAAACAGTATACCGGATTCGCTGATGGAGGCTGCAAAACTTGATGGGGCAAAAGAGGGACAGATTTTTTCAAAAATAATGATCCCACTGTCGAAGCCTGCAATTGTTACAGTCGCAATGTTCAGTGGTATTGCATACTGGAATGACTGGACGAACGGACTGTATTATATTACGAATCCAAAATTATACAGTATCCAGCTGTTACTGAATGAGATACAGCAGAATATATCCATGCTCAAAACAGCAAACGATACATTTGGAACCGTCGTTATGGATATGGATCTGCCAAGCAGCGGAGTAAGAATGGCAATAGCGGTTGTAGCATTGCTACCGATTATGATTATTTTCCCGCTGATTCAGAAGCAGTTAATAAAAGGTATTGTGATCGGAGCAGTAAAGGGATGATCACAGAGCAAAAGAGCGATAGAGTGTGCGCAGAGCGTACACTCTATTGTGCGTACGGAAAGAAGTCCGGTGGTATATGTATCGAAGCAGATCAAAAGAAAATATTCCGGCATTACGTGCTGTACAGGAGGAAATGACATGAAAATTTTAATAGCAGACGATGAATATTATACAGTACAAATGATATATTCACAGCTTGACTGGAAGCTGCTCGGAGTAGATGAGGTGCTTATGGCATATAACGGAGAAGAAGCAATGATGGTATTTGATGAGCAGAGACCGGAAATCATTCTGTGCGATATAGACATGCCAAAAGCTGATGGACTGGAGGTTTTAGAACATGTTGCTGCAGAAAATAAAAATGTCCAGTTTATATTTCTGACCTGCTTTGACAAATTCGAATATATCCAGAAAGCCATGCATATGGGTGCAGCAGACTACCTGTGTAAGCCATTCCAGGAGCCTGATGTATATGCAACCGTGATGCAGGCGATCGCAAAAGTAAAAAAACAGAAAGAATATGAAAAGCTTGGAAATCTGGAATGGCAACTTGAAAAATATCAGAAAAAAATGGATCAGGAATTTATCCGAGATCTGATATATTCGAAGATTCCAGCACACAGGGAGGCTGTGCAGCAGGTGCTGGCACGGGAAAAACATATTTATGAACCGGAACACAAATACAGACTGATCCTAAACGGTATGTTTCAGAAACTGCCGGTGGGGGAAAAAGATGAATCTGTTTATCAGTTTGCATTTTGGAATATGGCAGAGGATATTTTTCATGAAAAAGTGGAAAATTTCGAAGGAATTCCAATCAGATGGAACGGAATTTACGGAATTATGTTTGTGATAAACGAAGATCGTGAAATGAGCCAGCTGACGGAGATGGTGTATAAACTTGCAGATGCGACAGAGCTGCATCTGCATACGGCATTTGGCGGTGTAGTAAGCGGAGAGGCATTTTTGTGGGAATTTGCAGGTGAACTGGAAAATATGAAGCAGAGACTCGAACTGCAGTTGTTAAATGGTGTCAGGTTCAGCTGTCTGGAAACAGATGTCCATGGGAAAGAGGACAACAGTGATTATATTGATTATGAATATCTCTGCAGTTGCCTGGAACAGTATGATGTGAACAGAATTGTTGAATATCTGGTGCAGGTGCTTGACACACTGCAACAGCAGCTGCAGCTTACAAAAGAAGTAATGCATAAAATTAATACAGATATTACACAGACTATTTACGCGTTCTGTTATGAAAATGGAATCGCAGCACATTTATTATTTCAGGGAAAGGAAGCTGCGCAGATGCAGAAACAGGCGGAACAGATGCCATATCACTTAATAAGATTTGTAGAATTAATGTGCATAAAGATTGTTGAACTTTTAAAGTTACAGTCAGAGGAACAGGCTTTATTTAAGAAAATTGATGAATATATCAGAGAGCATTATAAAGAACCGATCGGACGGGATGAAGTGGCGGCAAGCCTGCATTATTCACAGAGCTATCTGTCTAAAATCTTTCGGGCCAAAATGGATATGTCATTACGTGATTATGTGAACAGATACCGGATTGAAGAAGCAAAAAAAAGATTGTCCAAAACGAACGAAAATATTGGAGACATTGCGATGGATATCGGATTTGAGAGCATGGCTTATTTTTCTACGGTATTTAAAAAATACTGTGGAATGACGCCAACACAGTGGAGAAACCGCGTATGAAAAAAATAAGAGGATTGTCATTACTTCAGAAATTAATGCTGATGCTGTCTGTACTGCTATGCATTCTGTTTCTGTCATTCATGATTTCAACACTGAATATTTATTATGCAGAAACGCAGATACAATACAAAGAGTATGAGTATAAAGTAGAAGCATATACAGACAGTGTAAATAATTCACTGAATTCGATCACCACTCATATGAGAGAAATCCTGCAGGATCTGGCTGATCCACAGAGTGTGTCAAAATTAAGGTCACAGAATGAAAGTGAAAAAAAGCTGGAGCTGAGCAGCTATTACGAGAAGCTTGCAAACAAATGCGAGAATGTTGAAAATCTGGATATTATTTTTCTGATCGATACCAGCAATGACCAGAAGATCTGGACTTACAGCAAAGAGGTTCCGCTGTCGGTGAAGCAGGATTTCTGGTATTATGTCGATGGTAAGAATTATGCGTATAAAGGCTGGAATGAGAAAAAGTGGCAGATATACTGGATGGACGGAGAACCATATTATCTGAAAATGTATATTATGAATGGATTTATACTGGGAGCTTTTTCCAGTGAATCTTATTACAGTGCAGAAATAAGGGCAATAGAAGGGGATGACCAGTACCGGTGGGCTTTGGTTGCAGAAGATCATATTGAATCTAATTTTATTGAAAAAGAAGAAGATCTTATCCGGTATCAGGGAAAAAAGAACGGGTATAAATGGATCGTGGTAAAGAGGGATTTTCCGATACTGGATGCAGAATTGTATATGGTTTTTTCCAATAATTACTGGGCAATGTTCCGCAATATCCTTATCACAAGTGTGATGGTCCTGCTTATGTTATGTGTTGTGATTGATGTTTTCATTATAAGATGCCTGCAGGTCTTTGTTGTGAGACCGGTGGATAAGCTGGTGGAGGCGTCGGAGCAGATTATCCATGGAAAATATGATTATACGATACCGGAGACAGGAAGAGGAGAAATACTAGTTCTTGAAAAGGCATTTAACAGTGCGCTTCATACAGTAGTAGATCTGAAAATTGACCAGTATGAGCAGAAGCTGGTGCAGCAGAGAAAAGAACTGAAAGCATTAAGACAGCAATTAAAGCCGCATTTTTATCTGAATGCCCTGTCTGTTGTAAAGGGAATGGCTTATCAGAAGGAGACAGAGAAAATATTGCAATATATTGATCTGCTGACAATACATATAAGGTATATGCTGAAAAATAATGCCCCGGATACAAGCATAGGAGAAGAGATCAGTCAGGTAAAAAACTATGTAAATCTGCAAAAAATATGTTTTCCGAATAAGATAACTGCGTTTATTCAATGTGAGGAAAACTGTGAAGACGTAAGAATCCCGTACCTGCTCATACAGACGTTAGTAGAAAATGCATTTAAACATGCAAGGTCAACAGATAATTTTGTCATGTTTAATCTGTCTGTATATAGGGAGGAAAGCATGACAGTGATCGAATATGAGGACAGCGGGGAAGGATTCTCCGAGGAAGACCTGAAACGGTATGCAAAAGTTAATCCGGACTGCGAGGAGCACCTAGGACTGAATAATATCCGGAAAACGTTAGAGATCAGATATGGAAGAAAGGACCTGATGACACTGTCAAATGGAACGCCACATGGAGCAAAAATAAAAATCTGTATTCCGGATCAGGAGAAAGAAAGGTAGCAACAATTTTAAAAGATCATCTGATATTTTTAAAATAATAAAACTGGAGAAAATGCTATATTAAAATTATAAGAAGGGAAAACAGAAAGAGCAAAGGAGAAGAGAGATATGGCAGTTTATCAGGTTACTTATTTCAGCAATGCGATTGCACGTTTCACACAGTTTACTATGGTAATCCCAAATGACACGCCGGTACAGATGCAGGAGATGGCAGACAGCTATAAAAGGCCAATGAAAACGCTGATGCTGCTGCATGGATATAATGGGTGTAGCACAGACTGGATGTACGGAAGCAGTGTCCAGGACATGTCCATGAAGTATAACATGGCAATTATTATGCCAAATGGTGAAAATAGCTTTTACCTGAATGGAAAAGGCAGCGGGAAGGCATATGAAACTTATGTTGGAGAAGAACTGATCGGATACATCCGTGATACATTTCATATCGCGACTGGTCCTAAGGATACTTATATCGGAGGATTCTCAATGGGAGGATATGGTGCGGTGCATACGGCATTAAACCATCCGGATGTATATGGAAAAGCATTCGGACTTTCTTCAGCAGTAATTATTCCGATGCTGAAGGAGCTGACACCAGACATGAAAAATCCAATAGCAGATTACGATTATTATGTGCAGACATTTGGAGATCTTGAAAAAGCAGCAGAAACACATATCAATCCGCTTGTCCAGATAGAGCAGCTGAAAACTGCTGGAAAGAGAATACCACCATTATATCTGACGTGTGGAACAGAAGATTTTGGGTATCAGATGAATACACAGTTCGCAGAAGAAATGAAGCAGGCAGGTGCGGAAGTAGAATTTCACGATGGACCGGGGGAACATAACTGGACTTTTTGGAACAAATGGTTTGAACCGGCAATAGAATGGCTAGTCAGATAAGGAGGATAGGATGAATCAGTTTGAAAATGCAAAGGTATTGGTAAAGCAGGGATGGCTGCAGGGATATGTAGATGGAAAGCTGAAAATATTTAAGGGAGTACCTTACGCAGCACCGCCGGTTGGAAATTTACGATTTCGTCATCCGGTCGACCCGCAGAGATGGAAGGGCGTAAGAAAGGCAACAGAATATAGCGCAGCAGCAATCCAGCCGGTCATGGAAGACCCGGAAGCGATCGCAAATGTTCATGGCGTTCCACAGATGCTGGCACGTTCTCAATACGAAGAAGACTGCCTGTATTTAAACATCTGGAGTCCGGCAAAAACGGCGGAAGACAAACTGCCGGTATTCATTTGGGTGCATGGTGGAGGAATGGTAGCGGGATCCGGCGTGGAATGTGTCTGTGATGGTGACGGACTGGCAAAAAGAAAGGACATGATCGTTGTAACAATTAATTACAGACTGGGTTTCTTTGGCTTTTTTGCGCATCCAAAGCTGACAGAAGAAGGAAACGGAACATCGGGAAACTATGCACTATACGATATCCGGAAAGCCTGCGAGTGGGTAAAAAATAATATTGAAGTCTTTGGCGGAGACCCGGAGAATATCACAGTTGCAGGGCAGTCCGGAGGGGCAGCTGCCGTAGGAACGCTGCATGCATCTCCGCTTATGAAGGGACTGATCCAGCACGTTTCCATTGAGAGCGGTCCGATTTTCTGGGGATTTATGCAGCCACAGCCAAGAGAGAATCTTGAAAGAAAAGGAATCGAATTCATGGAAAAAGCGGGCATAAACAGTATAGATGTGCTGAGAAGAATGGACGCATGGGATTTGTTTGACAAATTCAGTGAGATTTATCAGAATCCTGCTTATTTTTCATTCTGTATCGATGGAGAATATCTGCCGGAAAAATATACGGATATCATGGAACAGGGAAAATTCAATGACTTTGATGTGATGATCGGAAGCTGTGCCCAGGAATTTCTGATCGGATCAGAGGATGGAATTCCGGTAGAACGATATGAAAAAATACTTGAGGAATATTTCCCGGACAATCTGGATAACATGAAAAAATGGTATCCGGCAGAAAATCCAGTACAGGCAAGAAAACAGCTGACTACGATCGCATCTGACGCAATGCTGATGGGATCTGCAAAAATTGGGGAGCTTTGCCACAAATATGGCCGTAATGCATATGTCTGGCTAATGAACAAGGAAAATGAGACAGAAAAAGGAAGAAGGATCGGAAGCCCACATTGTGCGGAAATGCCATATGTATTCGGAAGAGTAGATACCGGGGAACAAAATCCGTTCTTCCCATATCACTGGGTGGGAAAAGACTATGACTTTATGGAGTTTATACAGGAACGCTGGTATAACTTCAGTAAATATGGAAATCCGAATGGAGAAAAAGAGCAGAGCTGGAAAAAGTATGAACAGAATTTTGATATCTGTATTCTTGGAAACAATTCTCACATGATTCCTGAGGAACAGCAGGAAAAATACAGATATTATTATAAGAAATTGAATGCCGGAGAAACGATCGATATCATGAGAATGATGTTTACGTGGGAAGATTAGAAAACGTGGCATATAACATTTAAAAAGATGCTTTCATGAAAGGAAGCATCTTTTTTATAGGAGAGAATCACTGCAAAATAATCCAGCCTGACAGAAAAATGAAAACAATGCTCTTATTTTTGAAAGAGATCAGGAAATAAATCAATTATAGTAGAAACAGGAAGAAAGATGACGAGGTGTATCAGAAGATACATGTCAGACCACCACATAACTGAAAAGGCAGAAGAACAGTTATGACTTTATAAAGAAGAGAGAGGTATTATTATGTCATTATTACAGGTAAACACTTATTCACTGGCATTAAGCCGTATTGTCACATTTCATGTGATCCTTCCAAATGATCTTCCGCCGGAGATGACCGCCGGAAATCCATACTATGAGAGACCGATGAAAACATTATATCTGCTCCACGGATTTTCAGGAAATACAACAGACTGGTTGACCGGAAGTCTGATCCAGGAGCTTGCAGGAAAATATAATCTGGCAGTTGTGCTTCCATCTGGTGAGAACAGCTTCTATCTAAATGGAAAGGGAACCGGAAGAGCTTACGAAACATTTACAGCGGAAGAACTGATGGATTACTGCAAGAGGACGTTTGGATTCTCCGATAAACCGGAAGACAATTTTATCGGCGGACTGTCCATGGGTGGCTTTGGTGCAATCCATACGGCATTAAAATATCCGGAACGTTTTGGAAAAATGTTCGGATTATCATCCGCTCTGGTCGTAAACGGAATCAAAAGTATGGAACCGGGAGCAAATGACGGGATTGCCGATTATGATTACTATACACAGATCTTTGGTGATCTGACACAGTTAGATACCAGTGAAAAAAATCCGGAATACCTGATAACAGAGCGGCTGAAAAAAGGCGAGAAGATCCAGCCAATTTTTATGGCATGCGGATCAGAAGATTTCCTCATCAATGAAAACCACGAGTTTCGGGATTTTCTGACGGAAAAAGGTGTGGATGTTACTTATAAAGAAAGCACAGGAATCCATGACTGGAAGTTCTGGAATGAGTATCTAGAGCCGGCCATCCAGTGGGCGCTTGAGGAATAATATTTAGGTTGTGAAGGCAGTCAGTATTAAAAGAAACTATTTAAAATTCTTTGTGCAGGACATTCCGAGAAACACCTGAAAGCGAAGAGTGTGTATGCCATGAAGTAATAACAATTTTCAGTGATGCCTCAGGAGAAAGAAAGGAAAAGTATGAATTACAATATAAATGAACAAAAATTAGGCTTCGACAGAGTACTGCCATGGGAAGGACAGATTTCGGCGCTGGTGAAAGAAGGGGATAAGTATTTTTTGCAGATGGCTGCGCCGGAAGCAAAAAAGGTTTCCTTTGTGATGAATGAGGAAGAATTTCCGTGCATCCGCGAAGAAGATGGTGTGTGGAGGATGGAATACCCAATCCGGAAAGGGATTCAATACGTACAGCTTCTGATCGATGATGTCCCGGTCATCACGCCGCTTCTGCCTATCACTTATGGCTACAGCCGTCCATATAATTATGTGGCGCTGGAAATGGAAAACGAAGACTTTTATGCGATCAAAGATGTTCCACATGGAAGTGTGAGAAGAGAATATTTCTTTTCAGAGGTAACAGGAGAGTGGGAAAGCTGTATCGTGTATACACCATATGCGTATGAAACAGAGACAGACCAGGAGTTTCCGGTACTGTATCTTCAGCATGGACATGGAGAGAACGAAGTCGGCTGGACAGCCTCCGGAAAAGTGAATTTTATTCTCGATAATTTGATCGCAGAGGGAAAAGCTGTTCCGATGGTGATCGTCATGAGCAATGGCATGGTACAGACTGTCAATGAAAAAGGGGAGCGGATCGTTGATTTTAAGCTTTTTGAAAAACAGCTGCTGACTGACATTATTCCATATATCGAGCAGAAATTCCGTGTTGGAAAGACAAAAGAGATGCGTGCAATGGCTGGACTGTCTATGGGATCTTTACAGACAAGTATTACCGGATTTAACCATCCGGAATATTTCAGTTCACTTGGTATTTTCAGTGGGTTTGTGACAGATATGATCCAGGGAAGCCTTTTAGACCAGGTTGACCGCGGCGCAAGTGATAATGAGCATTTAAAAATACTGGATGATCCAAAGGCATTTGCAGAAACATTTAAAGTATATTTCCGGGCGATGGGTGATGAGGATCCATTCTGGGAGCATTTCGAGCACGATGATAAAATGTTGGAAGAAAAAGGAATTTCACAGATCCGTAAAGTATATTTTGGTACACATGACTGGAATATATGGCGCATGTGTATCCGGGACTTTGCACAGCTGATCTTTCGATAAAGGAGATATAGCCCAACAAATAGATTAGGAGAAAAGAAACATGGCATTTTTACAGCTGGAATATAAATCACAGGCACTGATGCGTGGTGTCAGTGTCAAAGTAATCCTGCCTTCTGATGGAATGGCAGGAAATTGGGAACCACCTTACCGGACGCTTTACATGCTTCCAGGATACAGTGCAACTGCAACAGAGCTTATCACATATCTTGATTTCCGGGGACAGTCAGAATTAAAAGGGATTGCGATCGTCCTGCCGGATGGAGAGAACCTTTTTTATCAGGACATGCCGGATCGCATGACGTTTTACAGTACCTATGTCGGAAAGGAGCTTGTTGAGGTGACGCGAAAATTGCTTCCATTGTCCGATAAACGGGAAGATACATTTATCGGAGGTATTTCCATGGGTGGCTACGGTGCGCTCTATAATGGAATGAAATTCCGTGATACATTTTCCAAAGTGATCGCGTTCTCGCCGGCAGCAGATGCATGTATGCTTTTGGCTGAAGCAGATGCACCGGGATTTTCGAAGGAACAGTTTTGCGGTATTTTTGGAAATAAAGAACAGTACTATGCCGGGGACACCAACCTTTGCACAGAGTGGTGCAGAAGTGATGTGGAAAACCGGCCGGAATTATTTTTATGTTGTGGAAAAGAAGATCGTGCAGTCTATGCGGCCGTAGAAAAATTTGAAACGGCTTTAAAAACTGCAGATGTCCCACATGTTTATATAGAAGGGCATGGCGATCATGAGTTTTATTACTGGCAGCAGATGATGGACCCGGCATTTTCTTTCCTCGCCGGGATCGAACCGGGAACACGCGATAAGCTTCTGATCCCGGATTAAGAGTGTGGCTGACAGCATAGAAGAAATCCAGGTTATGCTGGAAA
>CAKRLC010000037.1 GCA_934358955.1 uncultured Roseburia sp.
AATATCACCATAACATTTTTTTGTCAACACTATTTTCCCCTTTTTTTCAAGTTTTTTGTGAAAAATCTGTGATAACTGCAATAAAACAAATTTTCCTATTACGCTTCGGGTGTAAAAGGTCGGTCTTTTCGTTTATGGTGTCAGATTGCACAAAAAAATATTGCAAGTTTCATTGTGCAAACATTCCGATAAGCCTCTGAAAACGTGAAGCGTGTTCAGCAGAGGCTTCCACGCTTCATGAGTCTTATCTCCATTGCACAAAAAGAAACTTTCCATATTTCTTTTGTGCAATCTGAAAATTCAAGTTATGGAACCGACCCTTTTTGCCCCGGATCGTATTACATAAAAAAATAACAGGAAGGCAGTTCATTAAGCCGTGCTCCTGTTATTTTTCACCATTAAGGTTTCTCTTTATTCATATCTTTATTCATATCTTAGTGCGTCAATTACTTCCATCTTAGATGCTTTATTGGCAGGATAGTATCCGAAGAAGACTCCTGTCAGCATTGAGAAGAACAGAGAAAGTAAAATTGCAGAGATCGATGGCCGTACCGACATAATAATGTAGCTTGCATATTCTGAATACATATTCTGGATTACAAATTCTGCTACTTTTCCAAGTACAAATCCATTCAATATTCCGATCAGGATTCCTATGATCCCGCCGAAGATGCAAAGTACGATTGCTTCTGTCACAAACTGCATCCGGATCGTACTGCGCTTTGCTCCAAGCGCCATCCGGACTCCAATCTCTCTCGTCCGCTCTGTGATCGATACAAGCATAATATTCATAACACCAACGCCGCCTACGATCAAAGAGATCAGGGCGATACCGGATACCGCGATCGTGATCACATTAATGACCGTATTGATCATGCCCATATCCGATGCCATGTTATAGGTATAAATATAGAAGTTCTGATTGTCTGCGTATTTCTCATCAAAAAAGCTTGCTGCGTCCGATGTTGCCTGTTCGATATCAGACAGCGGATTCACCATAAGAGCAAAATCGCTATAACCGGTCTGATCCTTTCCCAGCAGCTTAAAGCAGGTCTGGATTGGGATAAACATCGTTGTTGAACGGTCTTTTTCCGGCACACTTGTGTCTACTTTTCCGAAAAGGGCTGCATTGTATTCATACACACCAACGATCGTAAAATCATACATATTTCCATCACTTCCGGCATACGTAATTTTTTGTCCGATCGGATTTTCCTCGCCAAAATACTGTGCCGCCATGGTATCTGCTACAATACAGACGTTCTTTTTTCCAAGATTATCCTGTTTTGTCAGATTTCTTCCGGCATACATTTTCAACTTCATGTACTCAATATATTCGGATGTCGTTCCCTGGACTGATACATTCGCATAAGCATCCTTACTCTGACGTATCTGGCCATTTCCAAGATATTCGGATGCAGCTATACCGGTAAACTCATCTGGATAAGCTTCAAGCAGTTCATCTATCATCTCCTGTGATACATAATCTGAGGATTTCATTTCCGGATATTCCCAGGTATCCCAGTCTTCATCATTTTCCGGGTAGCGGGCATCTACATATGCCTGGATCGTATTCCCACCCAGAGAATTCAAGGTAGACGTCAGTGTAGTCTGGATGGAGGAACCGATCGTCGTGATCGTGATCACCGCACTGATACCGATAATAATACCAAGCATGGTCAGTATCGATCTCATCTTATTACTGAAAATGCTGGTGATTGCTTCTTTTATATTTTCCAAAAACATCAGCGCTCACCTCCATTATCCGATATTACATTTCCATCCAGTATCGTAATGATCCTTTTTGTTTCTGATGCAAGCTCCTGGGAATGTGTGATCAGTACGATCGTTTTTCCCTGCTCTTCATGTAGTTTATGAAAAAGATCCATTACCATATGTCCTGTTTTGGAGTCGAGCGCACCGGTCGGTTCATCTGCGAGTATAATCGCAGGATCATTGATCATTGCACGCGCGATCGCAACACGCTGTTTTTGTCCACCGGACAATTCGTTTGGTTTATGAAATGCACGGTCTTCCATTCCGACCATTTTTAACATTTCCATTGCACGCTCTTTCTGATTTTTTTCCCGTTCTGTGCTGTAAAGCAAAGGAACCATCACATTTTTCAGTGCATTTGCCTTTGGCAGAAGATTAAAATTCTGAAATACAAAACCGATCCTTTTGTTCCGGATCGCGCTCCGCATCGCATCATCCATTTTATTTACATCCTGCCCCTCGAGAAAATATGTTCCCTCTGTCTGACGGTCAAGCACGCCGATAATATTCATCAGTGTACTTTTTCCGGAACCAGATTCGCCGACGATCGATACAAATTCCCCGCGGTCGATCGACAGATTGATTCCATTTAAGATCTGAAGCTCATTCGGTTTCCCGATATAATAACGTTTTATAATATTTTCCATTCGGATTACTGGTTCACTCACTCTTATTCTGCCTCCGTACCCATGCCATCACTGCTGCCATCCATCATCTGATTGGAATACATCTGTTCCGGTGAAAATACCTGTCCTTCTGTCACCATACCGGAATAATCATAGATCAGCTGATCTCCTTCCTGTAAGTCTCCACCGGTAATCTCTGTGTAGTAATCAATCTCTTCACCGACGGTAACATCTTTGCGGACTGCAGTTGCTGTGCCATCTCCGTTCGTCTGTGCAACAAGCACGTACTGTTTTCCATTTTCATCCGTCTGGATCAGATCATACGGAACTGCTAACACAATTCCACGGTTTTTGATCACGATTTTGGCTTTTGCTGACATTCCGACAAGAAGTTCATTATTATCGATCGTGATCTCTGCGGAATATCCGGTTGCTGTGTTCGTATCTGTACCATTTGCATTGGAAGACTGGTTTTTCACTCTTACAACACGGGTCACTGTTCCCTTGATCTCCTCATCGCCTGTCGCATCTGTCGTAACCGTTGCTTCCATACCTTCCTGCAATTTTAAAATATCTGCTTCTTCCACACTGACAACTACCTTCATCACACTGGTATCCTCAATCGTGATCATAGTAGCACCCGCTGTGTTTTTATCACCGACTGATACATTGACTGCTGTCACAACACCGCCACATGGTGCATACAATGTACAATCCTTTAACTGTTTTTCTAACTGGGCAAGCTGATCCTTCTGGTCTGTCGTTGTACTTGTCTGATACTTCTGCATATCTACACTATTCTGCGCGGATGAAACGCTGCGGTCTGTGCTCGTCTGTGCATCACTGTAACTGGATTTTGCAGTATCGATTGCTTCCTGCGCTGTTTTAAGAGAATCCGGATAAGTTGCAAGCTCTGTTTCAAGATTATTGACAAGCGCTGTCAGTGTATCACAGTCTGCAGCAAGCTGATTATAGGCTCCCTGTTTCTGTGCATACACATTACCTGCATCCTTTGCTGCTGCGGCAAGTGCTTCATTGGTCGGATCTGCTGCAGCTGCTGCCTGTGCCGCCTGGTACGCGCTGTTTGCTGTTTCCATCTCTGTCTTTGCTGCTTCCTTTGCTGCTGCCGTGCTGCTTAACTGTCCTTTTCTTGTCACAATGTCTGCCTGACAGATATCTCTCTTTTTCACAAGCTCATCATAAGCTGCCTGCGCCTTGTTGATCGCATCGGAAGCCTTATTTAATGTGGATGCCTGATCCTGCTTTGCTTCGGAAAGACTCTCCTGCTTCTGTTTGATATCATTGGCTGCGAGTGCATCTGCATTATTAATAGAAGTTTTTAATTCTGCGATCTGCTTTTCAATGTCTTCCTGATCTAAGCTTACCAGCGGATCTCCTTCTTTTACAATGTCACCAGCCTGGACATTTACTGCTGTGATCTCTGCAGCTGCAATGGACATCACGTTCATTTTGCTCTGTCCTGCGACAGTTCCTTTTAAAGAAACAGAATCGGACAGGTCTCTCTTCTCTACCGGCTCGATCTCAACTAAATTGGATGCTGTCGAAGCCTGTGAAGTCATTTTCTTTACAGCTCCCCCGATCACCGCAATCAGCAGGATAAGAACGATGAGAAGAATGATCCATTTTTTCTTTTTCTTCTTTTTTCCGGTCTCTACAACACCTGCTGCCGTTTCATCTTTCTTCTTATTAAATAACGTCTTTTTTGGTTTTTCCATCTCTGTTTTCATGCTCCTTTGTCTGCTTTTTAAGTCAAAAAAATTTTATCACATTTTCAGCAGAAAAAAAGAGACTTCAGTAATTCTTAATATTTCTTTTGTGTTTCTTTATGAATGGTTCCACCTTAAAAAGATTCCATTTGCTATTTTGTTATGGAAGCAGATCTTTCTTCCTTAAAGTGTGCCATCATCTCATGCGTCAGACTTAAGCCTTCCGTATAATCCGGAATATCCCTGTAGTTGACCCACTCAGCCATTGAAAGCTCTTCCCGGTCAAGTCTGATTTTCTCGTCCTCCGCCAGTTCGCAGTAAAAGCCCATCAAAAGGTTGCTGTCAAAGCCCCACGGCTGACTCTTATAATAGGTAATATTTTTTACCCTCAAACCGACTTCCTCAAATACTTCCCTTGCCACCGTCTCTTCTGCCGTCTCTCCGATCTCAGTAAATCCTGCGATCAGGGCATATCTTTTATATTCTCTTCCGGCGTACTTTGTCATAAGGATCTCATCTCCATGCGTCAGCCCTACGATCACTGCCGGTGCGATCTTTGGAAACACCATATTTCCGCATTCCGGACACTGCATCATCCGCAGCTTGTCACTATGTACAAGCTTTGTGGCACAACGTCCGCAAAACTGGTTATCCCGGTACCATACATATAAATGCCACGCTGTAGCTGCCGCAAGTACACTCTCTTTTGGCTGCATTGCTCTCGTATCAAACATCTTATGGAATGCAAATCCTTCTATCTGCACTTCCTCCGGGATGTCTGTCAGAAAGTAATCTTCTTGATTGTCATCTTCCTGACAACTATCTTCAATGCTTAGATCTTCCTGGCAGTTTCTTTCCCCGAAATTACTTTCCTTGTCTATAGAAAACAGATAGACACTCTCCGGCACTTCTTTTTTCAAAACTGTTTCGTAATAAGTCTTTAACTTCCCATAGGTAAGAAATTCTATTTCCCCCTCGTTTTTCAAATAGACTGTCCGGTCTCCGAAACCGAGCATTCTGCTGTTTTCCTGTGGTTTTCTGTTCTTATATGCATTATCTAATTTCTTTGGTAAAATATCCTGTATCATCTTTCAAAAATCCTTTCTTCTGTTACAGCATAAACTGCTCCACAACATAATTATTAATATCCATTCCTTTTTCCGTCAGAAAAAGCCGGCCTTCCTGTTTCTGTAACAGGCCTTCCTCTGTAAGCTTTCTTAATACATCCCCATAAACGGCTTCCACCGTAGTCCCAAAATTCCATTCAAACTCACTGCGGCGGATCCCGTCTAACATCCGCATGCCAAGAAACATAAATTCTTCCATCTGTTCTGCTCTTGTCAGTCGTTCGGCTGTTTCGTGTAAATTTATTTTTCTGATTTCTGTATCTGTTGATTCATCCTTATTATTTCTACAGTCTGATGCCGGGAAAACCGTTTTATCCCCTGTCACATCACAGTTTTCTGACTCAGGCCTCGCTGCATCATCCGCATAAATGTGTCTGCATGCCTCCAGATATCCGTACAGATCTCTCGTATTCGCATATCTCACATTATCGATCAGTGATGCCGCCCCAAGACCCACGCCAAGATAATCTGTGCGCTTCCAATACCCAATGTTATGTCTGCATTCATAGCCCGGTTTCGCAAAATTTGAGATCTCATACCAATGATATCCCGCCTCCTGCAACAGCTTCTGCGTCAGTTTTGTGATCGCATATTCTTCCTCCTCGGATGGCAGCCATACCGTAGGTTCTCCTTCTGCCTGCCTTTTTGCATCCTCCTGATAGCGTTCGTAAAACGGTGTTCCCTCTTCTATGATCAGGGAGTATGCCGAAATATGCTCCGGTTTTAATTTTAAAACGGTACGAAGCGTTTTTTCAAAGCTTTCGATCGTCTGTCCCGGCAGGGAGCTCATCAGGTCAATATTAATATTCGTAAATCCTTTTTTTCGTGCAAGATCATACATCTTCAAAAATTGTTCAAACGTATGGATCCGTCCCAAAAGCTGCAGCTCTTCATTGCTTGCTGACTGTAAACCAATACTCAGCCGGTTGATGCCAGCAGCCTTATAATCGTCAAACTTTTGTGCCGTTACCGTCCCAGGATTGCATTCGATCGTGATCTCTGTATCCTCTTCCACGCAAAATACGCTGTATACCGTATCCAAAATTTCTCTGATCTGTGTTCCATCCAGCCACGACGGAGTTCCGCCTCCGATAAAAACGGTCACAAGCTTTCGATCCTGGAAATAATCTCCGTAAAATCTGATCTCTTTTTTCAGTCCCTCCACATAACTCTGCTGTGTCTTTTCGTCTGCACAAAAAGACAAAAAATCGCAGTAGGCACATTTTTTTACACAAAATGGAATATGAATATATAACTCCAGCTCTTTTTTCTCCATACCAAATCCTCTATAGCACAACAGACCTTTCAGTTATACTGTAAGGTCTGTCATTGTCCACTTCATGGGCACTGTTTCTTCACAGCTGCCTGTCCGCAGATTAATCTTCGTCCAGTTTTAATACACTCATGAATGCTTCCTGCGGGATCTCTACATTACCAACCTGGCGCATTCTCTTCTTTCCTTCTTTCTGCTTCTCAAGCAGCTTCTTCTTACGGGAAATATCACCACCGTAACATTTTGCAAGAACGTCTTTTCGTACAGCACGGACGGTCTCACGCGCAATGACTTTACCGCCAACCGCAGCCTGGATCGGGATCTCGAACAGATGTCTTGGGATCTCCTCCTTCAGACGTTCACACATTCTTCTTCCTCGGTCATATGCACTGTCCTTAAATACAATAAAGGATAATGCATCTACCTGTTCCTTATTGATCAGGATGTCTAATTTTACAAGCTCGGATGGCTCGTAGCCCTTCAGTTCATAGTCAAATGACGCATATCCTCTTGAGCGGGATTTTAATGCATCAAAGAAATCATAAATAATCTCATTTAATGGAAGCTCATATTTTAAAAGTGCACGCGTTTCCTCTAAATATTCCATACTCAAGTAAACACCGCGGCGCTCCTGGCATAATGTCATGATCGCTCCGACATAATCCTTTGTCACCATGATCTCTGCCGACACGATCGGTTCTTCCATATATTCAATCTCTGACGGATCCGGTAAGTTTGAAG
Organism: uncultured Roseburia sp.; assembly: GCA_934358955.1. Taxonomy (GTDB): domain Bacteria; phylum Bacillota; class Clostridia; order Lachnospirales; family Lachnospiraceae; genus Roseburia. The sequence continues at coordinate 7,271 of CAKRLC010000037.1, forward strand.
GATTGGTCAGTTCGATCACCTCGCCGTTGGTCTTGTGTACTTTGTATACAACTCCAGGAGCTGTTGTCACAAGGTCAAGATTAAATTCACGCTCCAAACGTTCCTGGATAATCTCTAAATGAAGCAGTCCAAGGAAACCACAGCGGAATCCAAATCCAAGTGCTAAGGAAGTCTCCGGCTCAAACTGTAAGGACGCATCATTGATCTGAAGCTTCTCTAACGCATCTCTTAAATCCGGATATTTTGCGCTGTCTGCCGGATAAAGTCCACAGTATACCATCGGATTTACTTTTTTGTAGCCCGGTAAGGCTTCTGCACATGGGCGGTCTGCATTTGTCACTGTATCACCGACGCGGGTGTCCCTTACATTTTTAATACTTGCACAAATGTAACCAACCATTCCGGCGGAAAGCTCCTCACATGGAATAAACTGTCCGGCTCCAAAATAACCAACCTCTGTTACTTCGTCCATTGCTCCGGTCGCCATCATACGGATCGTATCTCCAACCTTTACGGTACCTTCCTTAATACGGCAGAATACGATAACACCTTTATAAGAATCATACAAAGCATCAAAGATCAGTGCCTTAAGCGGTGCCTGCGGATCTCCTGTCGGTGCCGGGATCTTGGTCACGATCTGCTCTAGTACCTGATCAATGTTCAGGCCTGTCTTTGCAGAGATACGCGGTGCATCCTGCGCCTCAATACCGATCACATCCTCGATCTCCTGGATCACTTCCTCAGGCTGCGCACTCGGCAGGTCGATCTTATTAATGACCGGCATCACATCCAGGTCATGGTCTAATGCCAGATATACATTTGCAAGTGTCTGCGCCTCAACTCCCTGTGCCGCATCCACAACTAAAATCGCACCGTCACAGGCTGCAAGGCTTCTTGATACCTCATAGTTAAAGTCCACATGTCCCGGTGTATCGATCAGGTTGAAGATATATTCTTCCCCATCATTTGCTTTATAAATAATACGGACTGCCTGGGATTTGATCGTGATCCCACGTTCTCTCTCAAGATCCATATTATCAAGTACCTGCGCCTGCATCTCACGGCTTGTAAGCGTTCCCGTGCTCTCGATAATACGGTCTGCCAGCGTTGACTTACCATGATCAATATGTGCTATAATACAAAAATTTCTGATTTTACTCTGATCTATTGCCACAATCATTCCTCCAAAATTATGGTTGTTTCTATAATTCTAATCTATATTTTTTACAAAATATACCGTCATATATTATACGTGAAAACGGTCTTCGCCGTCAAGAAAATATGCAAAGTGCATTCTATTTAAAATATGCAACACACATTTTATTTAAAAATTCAGGTGGTAAAAAGTCTGCATTAAGTTTATGTTAACAGCCTGCACAAAGAGAAATTTGTAATATTTTTTTGTGCAGGCTGTTGGCAAGGTTAATGATGCAGATTTTTTACCACCTGAATTTTTATCATAATAAAATGCTCATGGAACATACATTCTATGATTCACTCTCTAATAGAATTTTTGTATAAGATTCCTTCGGATCCGCAAAAATCTCTTCGGTTTTTCCGGTTTCTATGATTTTGCCATCCTTCATCACCATAATACGGTCACACATATGATAAACTACATTCATATCATGTGAGATAAACAGATAAGAAAGCTTCATCTCCTGCTGCAATCTCTGCAGAAGCTCCATGATCTGCGCCTGGATCGTAACATCTAAGGCTGATACCGGTTCATCTGCAATGACAAATCCCGGATGAGTGATCAGTGCCTGTGCAATACTGATACGCTGTCTCTGCCCACCTGATAGTTCTGACGGATAACGGTCAAAATAGGCTTCATCCATGCCGACACGCGCTAACATCTCATAAGCGGCCGTTTTCATGTCCGCCTTTGTCATGGCATTCTTCCTGTCCAGTGCCTTTTGTGCCCGAAGCGGCTCCATCAAAAGCCAGCCGATCGTTTTTGTTGGATTCAGACTGCTGTAAGGATCCTGAAAAATCATTTGCGGTCTTACTGTATGGCTTAAAATCTCTCCTGTCACATGCTTTTGCATGCCAAGGATCGCTTTCGATAACGATGTCTTTCCACAACCGCTTTCTCCTACCAGGCCAAGACTTTCCCCTTCTGCGATCGTGAAGCTGACATGCTCCACTGCACACTGCTTCTGTTTTTTTCTAAATAAAGAGCCTGAAAAATCATCATAATAAACAGAAAGATCCTGTACTGACAGTACTTTCTTCTGTTCCTGCGGACCGGCACTCAAAACTGAGGTTCTCGGCTTCAGCCGCGATGGAACCGCTTCGATGAGGTTTCTTGTGTATTCTTCTTTTGGGTGTGCAAAAATCGCTTCTGTTGGTCCCTGTTCTACAATACATCCGCTTTTCATCACAACAATACGGTCACAGATCCTTCTTGCAAGATTTAAATCATGCGTGATAAACAGCATGCTGTTCTGTTCTTTTTCGTTGATCTCTTTTAACAGACGCACGATCTGGTTCTGTATCGTCACGTCAAGTGCGGTTGTCGGTTCATCCGCAATGATCAGCTCCGGCTGTAAGATCACCGCCATTGCGATCATCACTCTCTGCCGCATTCCGCCTGACAGCTGATGCGGATAACTGTCGTATACTTTTTCTGTATCATGAAGTCCTACTGCATCAAACGTTTCTAATACTTTTTTTCTTCGCTGCTCTGACTCTAATGTCGTATGAAGCTTTAACAGCTCATCCACCTGTTTTCCGGCTTTTTGGGTCGGGTTCAGGGATGTCATAGGCTCCTGAAAGATCATGGACATCTTTGCGCCCTGATAGCTTTGATACAGCTTTTTATCTACCGGCTTTTTTGCTTCCCTTAAGATGACATCATCAAATAATATCTTTCCTTCTGTCACAACAGCTGTATCCGGTGCAAGTCCCATCAGTGTCAAGGAAGTGACGGATTTTCCGGAACCGGACTCTCCGACGACTCCTACGATCTCGCCTTCCTTTATCTCAATGCTGACATCCTTTACCACTTCTGCACCTTCAAAGGCAACCGAAAGGTGTTCGATTTTTATCATTCTTACGCCTCCTGTCCTCTCCGTCTTATGCCTTCTCCCAAAAGAGAGAAGCCGAGCACTACCCATACGATCGTAAGACCCGGTGCAAGTGCATACCATGGTGCTGACTGTAAATATCCCTGTGCATCGGAAAGCATCATGCCAAGACTCGCATCCGGCGGCTGTACTCCGATTCCAAGATAACTCATACCGGATTCCGCAAGAATTGCATTGTTAAAACCGATCATAACGGATACGAGAAATACCGAAAAAATATTTGGCAGAATATGGACGAATAAAATCCGAAGCTGCTTTACTCCCATCAGTCTTGCCCTTCGGATATAATCTGCATCCCGAAGCCTTAAAAATTCTGCACGGACGATCCGCACATAGCTTGGGACAAAAACAATACCAAGTGCAATGATCACATTCTGCGTCCCGGTTCCGAGAAGACTTATGATCACAAGTGTAAGGAGAATGCTTGGGAATCCATTGATTGCATCTGTAATACGCATGATGATCTCATCTAAGATCCCTCCAAAGTATCCTGTCAATGCACCAAGGATGATTCCGACCGTCCCGGAAAAAAGAACTACTAACATGCTGATTTCGATCGTAGTGCTCAATCCCTGCATCACTCTTGAAAAAATATCCCTGCCAAAATTATCGGTTCCAAACAGATGCTGCATCGTCGGTCCATTAAACTTCTCTGCCGCTGACATTGCCGTTGTACTATACGGTGTCCAGAACCTGCCGAGAACTGCTAAAAACACAGCCAGCCCTGTCATAAACAGACCTGCTGATAAATATAAATTCCATTTTTTCTTTTTCTGTTTTGACATACGCTCACCACATTTTTATTTTCTGCTGATCCGCGGGTCTATGACGCGGTACAGAATATCTACAATAAAATATACAAAAATCACAACAAAGGTAATATACAAAATCAGGATCTCTACCACCGGGAAATCCCTTGTGGAAACAGAACTGATCAGAAGTCTTCCGATTCCCGGAAGTCCGAAAACCTGTTCCACTACAATACTTCCAGCCAGGATCTCTGCGATCATCATACCAAGGAACGTGATCACCGGCATCATGGCATTTCGCAGCACATGACCGTACATCACTCTTCTTTTACTGCAGCCCTTGCTATATGCAGTTCTTACATAATCTGTTTTTAATTCTGTCAGCATGGAATTGCGCAGAAATCTTGCCGTCATTGCAATCTTCGGCAGCGCAATGGAAATGGCCGGGAAAAACAGATAGCTTAAAAATCCTCTCATATTATCCCGGTAACTGATGTATTCTCCCGGTGTGAACCACTTCAACAGTACCCCACACAGATAGGTTACCAGGATTCCCAGGAAAAATGATGGCACCGCCATCGTCGCCTGGGTTATGACACCGAGCGCAGCATCCAGAAACCGGTTGCTGCTTTTTGCCCAAAATACCCCCAAAGGAATGGATACCAGAACGATCAGCACAAATGAAAGTGCCGCCAGCCATAAGGTTACCGGCAGCTTATCTGCTATCAATTCCTTCACGGGCATCATTTCATTCATATTTTTTGAATAGCGGTAGCTGACACCAAAGTCACCTTTTAAGACATCCCCTGCCCAGGACACATAACGTTCCACAGGAGGCTTGTCCAACCCTAATTCTTCCCTGAGCGCCTGCTCACGCTCCGGTGTTGCTTCCGTTCCCAGGATAGATGTCACCACATCGCCCGGGATCACCTGAAAAGCAAGAAAAGCAGCTACGGAAACTAAAAACAATGTCATAATGAGAGTAAATATTTTTTTAATTATAAGTTCCATGCTGCTTTCCCTTCTTTTCACTTAATGATTTCTGTTGATCACTCAATAATCTCGCTGTTCATCAAATATAAATAAATTTATATTTGACGCACTTCGTTCCTTATTTCATATAGCTGACTGTACTCATATCCTGTACATAGATCGGGTAGAATAAATAGCCTCCGAGCTCTTTGCTGATCGCAGTTATATTAGCAGGTACCTGGATAAAGGCACTTGCTGCTTCCTCGCAGAGAATGGTCTGTAACTGTTTATAGTACTCATTTCTCTCTGCTGTATCCTGTGTCAGCTGAATTTTCTCCAATACCTCATCATACTCTTCACTGGAGAAATTAACGAAGTTCTTGGAGGAATCTGACTGGAAGCGACCCAGCAGGTAACCTGGTGTTAAATCAGCACAGGTAATTCCACTGATCGTTGCCTGATAATTTCTTCCATTATATACTTCGTCGAGCCAGGTATTCCATTCTACAGGATTGATCGTAGCATTGATTCCAACCGCTTTTAACTGTTCAACGACTACTTCACCTGTCTGCATATGAAATTCATAGTTGGATGGAATTGCGATCTCTAAATCGAATCCATCTGCATATCCTGCTTCTGCAAGAAGTGTTTTTGCCTGCTCCACATTTGCGGATGTTCCATACATGTCATTTAAATCAACATAAAGATCCTTTAATGTAGGAAGCATAGCTGAACTGACGATCGTTCCGTTGCCACCGGCAACAAAATTATTCACATCATCTTTGTCAAGTGCATAGCAGATTGCCTGTCTTACTCTTACATCCTGCAGCGGTTCATAATCATTATTTAAAAATAATGCCTGTACCACATTTGATGGAGCGTATTCTACATTAAATGTATCTTTTAACTCACTTGCCTGGGAATCAGTCAGATAAGAAAGCATGTCAATGCTTCCGCCCTGCATGTCTAATAATGCAGAGTCTACATTTCCTACGATCTTAAATTCTACCTGATCCAGAATTGGAAGACCTTCTACCCAATAATCTTCATTCTTGGCAAGAACAATGCCTTCCTGTGGTGTATAAGATACAAAAGAAAACGGTCCGGTACCAACTGGATTCGCCGCCTCGTCTTCCCCGCTGCCTGCAGGAATGATCGCTGTCATAAAGCTGTAAATCAGCTCTGCATCCGGAGCACCCACTGTTACCTGAACCGTTTTGTCGTCTATAATATCTACGGACTGAATGGCCTGTAATGGGGTAACCAGAGGTGTACCGTCTAAAAGTCCTGCTGCTCTCTCAAGAGAGTACTTCACATCCTCACATGTCACATCATTACCGTTATGGAACTTCACGCCGTCTCTTAACGTAAACGTATATACCAGACCGTCTTCTGAAACATCATAACTGTCTGCTACTGCGCAAATCAAATTACCATTCACATCCGGTTTTACCAAACCTTCAAAAATGTTAAACAGAATTTCTTTGGTTCCTGCCGCTGTTGCTTTGTGTGGGTCAAGACTGTCAATATCCTGCTGTATGCCTACAACTACGGAGCCTCCATCGACCGGACCGTACTCTGATGCTTCTGTACCTTCCGTTACCTGTGCTGGCTCCTTAGAGGAAGTATCCTCCGAAGACTCTCCTGTGCCATCTGCGCCACAACCGCCCAGTACAGCCATTACCAGAAGTGCCATGAAAAGTAAACCTAATTTCTTTTTCATAAAATTGCTCTTCTCCTCTTCGAATTAAAAATTCCTCTCATTATTCAATTGCCATTCCATTTTACCATAGAAATCAAAAATTTCAATACTATTGTTATTTTTTTAACACAGTTTTTTAGCTATTTTATTTTCTTTTTCCTTCTCTGATCTCATCTAAGATCTCAGCAACTGCTTCACGCTCATCAAAATGGTACTTCACGCCTTTGATCTCCTGATAATTCTCATGTCCTTTTCCGAGCAGCACGATCATATCTCCCGGCTGTGCATTCATCATGCAATATGCGATTGCTTCTTTCCGGTCATCGATCTCAATATATTTGCCATTGCTTTTTGCAAGACCTACCTTAATATCATTATTGATATCACGGATGTCTTCATCACGCGGATTGTCACAGGTCAGCACACAGAGGTCTGCCATCTCACCGGTCACCTCTCCCATGTCATAACGACGGAGTTTTGAACGGTTTCCACCGCCTCCATAAACACAGATCAGACGCTTCGGATGGTATTCCATTAATGTTGTCAAAACGCTTCGGGTACTTACTTCATTATGCGCATAATCAATGATCATTGTATAGTCCTTTGATACCGGGAGCATCTCCACTCTGCCCTTTACCTGCACCTTAGAAAGTCCTTCTAAGATCGCTTCCTGCTCAATTCCTGCCAGATGGCATACTAACATTGTAACCATTGAATTATAAACAGAAAATCTGCCTGGGATATGAACTTTTGCCTGACATTCCATGCAGCCAGTCACGTCAAAATGCATGCCAAGCTTTCCATCTTCGTTAATAAATCCAATATTGGATGCCATAAGATCTGCTTCTTTTTCTGCCGAAAAAGTTTTCACAATGCAGGTATGACCCTTTAAGATTCCCTCAACATGCTCATCATCCGCGTTCACGATCCCGACCTTGCACTGACGGAACAGAAGGCTCTTACACTCCATGTATTCTTCGAAGGATTCGTGTTCTGCCGGTCCGATATGATCCGGTGATAAATTTGTAAAAATACCATAATCAAACTGAATTCCGGCTGTACGGTCTAATTTCAGACCCTGGGAAGAAACCTCCATGACCACATATTCGCAGCCAGCCTCTACCATAGCCGCAAACATTCTGTGCAGCTCATAAGATTCCGGCGTTGTATTCTTTGATGGCAGATGCTCTTCTCCGATCATGGCTCCGATCGTACCGATCAGACCAACCTTTTTTCCCGCCATCTCAAGTACCTTTTTGATCATATAGGTTGTTGTTGTTTTTCCCTTCGTTCCGGTAAGTCCGATCGTTACGAGTTTTCTGGCCGGATGATCAAATAATGCAGCTGACATATAAGCGAGCGCTCTTCTGGCCGATTCTACTTTTAAAACAGTGATCGTTTCCGGGATCTGTGCAGCTTCCTCTTCTTTTTCCAATACGATCACAGAGGCGCCCTTTTCAATCGCATCCGGAATGTACTTGTGACCGTCTGTTACCGCACCTACCATACAGACAAACATCGTTCCCTGCGCAATTTTTCTGGAATCATAAATAATATCCCGCACTTCTGTTTCCATGCTTCCCTGAAGCAGCGTATATTCAATTTCTTCACAAATCTTCTTTAATTTCATTTTACATTTCCTTCTCGCTGTGTATTTTTTCGATACATTGATCCGGGTGTCAAAAGGTCTGCTCTCCATTTTTTATTGACGGATTGCACAAAAGAAATATTTCAGGTTTCTCTTTGTGCAATGAAGATGAGACTCATGAATCGTGGAAGCCTTTGCTGAACACGATTCTTGTTTTCAGAGGCTCATCGGAATGTTTTGCACAATGAAACCAGAAATATTTCTTTTGTGCAAGTTGCTAACATAAGCTCAATGCAGACCTTTTGACACCCGGTCATACTTTATTTAAAAAACAGACCTTTTGAGGCCAAAATCGAATGATGTCGGATTCAAAAGGTCATAGGGTAATCATTTTACTTTAAAATATGGGAGGCATCAATTTCTGATTCAAATACGGTATGGGACGGTCCCGTCATGAAAAGATGGTTCGTCTTCTCATCCCATTCGATCAAAAGCGGACCGCCAATCTGTTCTACGGTTACCTTGCGGTCACATTTTCCGGCAAGGATCGCTGTTACAACAGCTGTCGCACATCCGGTTCCACAACCGATCGTCTCTCCTGTTCCTCTCTCCCACTCACGCATCTTCAAATAATCTCTGCTGATAAATTCCACAAAAGTTACATTTGTCTTATTTGGGAAGATTGTTGTCATATGCTCGATCTCTTTTCCGTATTTTTCCACATCAAGATCTGCAACAGAATCTACAAACATGGCACAGTGCGGATTTCCCCAGGAAACTGCCGTAATATGAAATGTACGATCGATCACATCTACCGGCTGATCAATAAATGTATCCATCTCACAATTGACAGGGATCACCTTCGTAGAAAGTCTTGGTTCTCCGATATCTGCACGGATATTAGACACATAACCATCTGTAACTGTCAGATCCAGGTGCTGCATGCCACCTAATGTTTCAATGACAAGCTCTGTCTTATCTGTCAGTCTGTGGTCGTATACATATTTTCCGACGCTTCGTAATGCATTTCCACACATTTCTCCTTCCGTGCCATCCGGATTAAACATACGCATACGGAAGTCGCCCTTATCCGATGGACAGATCAATACCATTCCATCTGAACCGATCGCAAAATGACGGTTACTCACAAATCTTGCGAGCTCCGGAAGATTGGTAAGTTCCTGATGGATCGCATCAATATATACATAATCATTTCCAAATGCCTGCATTTTTGTAAATTTCATCTTCTCATTTTCCTTTCTGTTAGCAGTTCATTGCACGGTCAAGATCTGCGATGATATCTTCTACATTTTCAATACCAACAGACATACGCAGGAAGCAGTCTGTGATTCCTAATTTTTCTTTGATATCTAATGGTGTATCTTCATGTGTCTGTGTTGTCGGATATGTAATCAATGTCTCTGTTCCTCCAAGACTCTCTGCAAACATGATCATATCTACATTCTTTAAAATCTTCTGGACAGTCTCAAAAGAATCCACAGTAAAGGAAATCATTCCTCCGAATCCTCTCGTCTGTTTTATTGTAGTTGCGTAGTCCTTGTGATCTTCGAATCCAACGTAGTAAACCTTCTTTACCTTTGGCTGGGTTCTGAGCCATTCTGCAACCTTCTTCGCGTTCTCATTATGTCTGTCCATACGTACCGGAAGTGTCTTAATTCCGCGGAGCAATAACCAGCTGTCCATCGGAGCTAACTGGCTTCCGTGGGATTTCATATGTGTATGGATCTTCTCTGCTATCTCTTCGTTGTCTTTTATAACAACAATACCGGAAAGTGTATCATTGTGTCCGCCAAGATATTTGGTGGAGCTGTGTGTCACGATATCTGCTCCCAGCTTTAACGGATTCTGGAAATAAGGTGTCAGGAATGTATTATCAACTACCATCAGTGCTCCCACACTATGGGCAAGCTCTGAAATAGCCTGGATATCAGCAACTTTCATCATCGGATTGGTAGGTGTCTCAACAAAGATCATCTTTGTGTTTGGCTGGATTGCTGCCTTCACAGCCTCTAAATCATCCATTTCCACATAAGTATGTTCAATTCCGTATTTTCCAAAGACATCTCCAATAATACGGAATGTTCCTCCATAAATATCATCAGAAAGAACAACATGTTCTCCCGGATTCAACAGAGAAAATGCTGCCATATTTGCTGCCTGTCCACTGGAAAATGCAAATGCCTTGATTCCACCTTCCAAAATAGCCATCGTGCGCTCTAATTCCTGTCGTGTCGGGTTTTCGAGACGGCTGTATGCAAATCCTGTTGACTCTCCAAGTGCAGGGTGGCGATAAGTAACTGCCTGGAAAATCGGCATGCTGATTGCTCCTGTTAATGGTTCTGTTCCAAGAGCCCCATGTACAGCCTTTGATTCAAAATGTAAATCCTCTTTTGTGCTAAAGTCATTGTAATTGCTGAAATTTTTCATTGCTGTGTCCACCTTTCCTGTCTGTTTTTTATTTTGTCTGCCACAGAATATCTATTGCTGTTTTCCGGCATTTTTTGATTCTATTTCTTCCTTTGTGCGCAATATTTCCCACACTCAGTTATTTTCATTATACAAAACACTATTTATAAGATATACAAGTTATGTGCTTACTATATTGCAAATTGTGCTTTCCTATATTATACTTTTTTCATGATGTATGATTGCTGTAAAAGATAAAACATCCATGACAAGTTCTCTGAATGCGAAAGGAGCTCCTTATGCCAGAATATAAAAAGATTGGTTACCTTACTTCTGATTTTAAAATGTTTCATTTAAGGGATGAACAGCCCGGTACTTTTCACTACCATTACCATGATTTTCATAAAATCCTGATCCTGTTGGAAGGGGATGTCAGTTACTGCATTGAAGGACGCACTTACGATCTGCAGAAAAATGACATCGTAGTCATTCATTCCGGTGAAGTACATAAACCGGTCATTCAATCCGGTCATGCCTATGAACGCATTATTATTTATATTTCTCCGGATTTTCTAAATCAATACTGTGAAAGCGAAAATGACCTGTCCGTCTGTTTCCAAAAGGCGCTGAAAGAGCATTCCCATGTTCTGCGTATCCACTCTTTTACAAATAGCCGGCTCGGTTCTGTTGCAAAAAGTCTCGATCAGTCCCTGCATGACACGGATTATGCTTCCGGGCTTCATCACAAAATCCTTTTCCTGGAGTTTCTGATCCAGTTAAACCGTGCAGCGCTGCATAATAAGATCGAATTTATTGAAACATCCGCTTCCAGTGATAAGATTCTAGCCATTTTAAGTTACTTAAACGGACATCTGACGGAGTCCATCACCATTGACGATCTCTCTTCCAGATTCTACCTGAGCCGCTATTACCTGATGCATACGTTCAGGGAACAGACCGGTTATAGCATTGGAAGCTATCTGTCTACCAAACGGCTTCTCCTTGCCCGCGAAATGATCCTTTCCGGCAGACCGATCACAGATATCTGCTATGAATGTGGATTTAAAAACTACTCGACCTTCTCCCGCGCCTATAAAAAATGCTTTGGCGAATCCCCAAGAGAGTTTCGTCAAAGCATTTCTAAAACCTCATAGTATCAACTACAGCTATTTATGATTTTTCAGCCATTGCATTCATCAGTGTCGGAATCATTTGCTTCTTTCTGGAAATGATTCCTTCCAGCAGAATGCCTTTTTCATTCGCTTCTACTTCAAATGCCTCTGCAAGTATCTTACCTGCATCTTTTCCTTCTGAGATCACAACGGAATTCTCATCTAAAATATCGGTCAGCATGACATAAACCATATCGATCCGTTTTTCACCCAGCACGCTCTTTAAGAATGGCCGTAACTTCTCTGCCACCTTATCCAGCTGCTCACGGCTCATTGCACTGATCTGTGAAACACCAAAATCCATTCCATCTGTATGGAAGATCTTAAAGTCAGAATAGAAAATTTCTTCTACTGTCTTATTTTTAAAATCACTGCCTGCTTTAAACATATTCTTTGCGTGTGTCTCAACATCCACATCTGCAATTTTGGCAAGTGCTTCTGCTGCAAGAATATCTAACTGTGTGCAGGTTGGTGAGCGGAACATTAATGTATCTGAAAGGATCGCAGATAATAACAGTCCCGCGATCTGCGGCGGTATCTCGATATCTTTCTCCTGGAACATCTGGTAAATGATCGTGGAAGTACATCCTAATGGCTGGTTTCTAAAATAAACCGGAGACATCGTCTCTAAGCTTCCAATTCTATGATGATCAATGATCTCTAAAATCTCAGCTTCCTGAATATTGTCAACCGCCTGTGATTTTTCATTATGGTCGACAAGGATCACCTGTTTTTTCTGCATGCTCATTAAATTACGTCTGGAAACCATTCCAATATAGTTACCGCTTACGTCTACGATTGGGAAATCACGGTGACGGATCTTGGACATTGTCTCTTTTACGTCGTCCACATAATCATCGATCTGGAATGTGATCAGGTTTTCTTTTGTCATAAACTCCTTGATCGGCATACTCTGATTGATCAGACGCGCAACCGAAAATGTATCATATGGTGTTGTAATAACAACACAATCCTTCTTGTTAGCCATTTCGAGCACTTCATCATCAACATCAAATCCACAGCCTATAATAATACAGCTTGCATTTGCCTCAATGGCACGGATCTGTGCTGATTTTCTGGATCCTAAAATAACGCAGTCATCTGATTCAATAAATTCTGTCATAAATTCCAGGTCAGCCGCTCCGATCAAGACCTTTCCACGCACAAAATATGCATGTTCGTTTCCTGCGATCACTTTTCCGTCTAATGTCTCTGCAATATTCTTATATAAAGTTCTTGCCTTAGATAATACCCTGCTGTCGTATACGTCCATATAGGATGTTGCAATATCCTTGGTAACAATGATTCCTTCCAGTTTGCCGAGACGGTTTGTAACTGGTAATGTTACAACATCCAGCTTCTTCATTGTCTCCCATGCTTTTTTTAACGAAATCTGGGAGCTTACCCCTTCTGTTTTCCGGATGGAAATATCCTTTAGCTGTGCGCCGACATCTGTGATCAGCTTCGGTGCTTCCACATGGAAATAATCCAATACATATTTTGTTTCTTCACTGATCGCGCCTGCCCGCTTTGGAACATGCTCTTTTTCTCCAAGCTGATTTTTAAAATATGCGTAAGAGATCGCCGCACAGATAGAATCCGTATCTGGATTCTTATGTCCAACGACCCATACCTTTTTCGGTTCAATATTCATGGTATATTATCCTGCCTTTTATTTATTTTCCCCAAGCTATATGTATCGCCTCTTCTGATACAACGAATTTCCAATCGGTCTGCAAAACCATTTAGAAATGAACTACTCCTAACAAGTAAAGTACAAGCCCTACTAATAATACAAAGTTCAGTATAGAGAACCAGGTCAATACTTTTGCAAAGCCTTTTACCTGTGCAACGTCTTTTTCCATATCATCCATCTTCTCTATTCTGGAATCAAAATCATTAAACAGATCCTGAATGTTCCGATAACACTTCACATTCTCTGAATGAACTTTTTCTGACAGATCTGTCTTCATTGACTCAAGCTGCCCGGTCGTGTTCTCTAAAAGTGCTTTTACTTCTGCGACCTGATCTTCGGTCAACTTTTTATTCAGACTTACCTGTTCCTCATTCAGTCTGCGGTTTGCTTCAAGCTGTTCTTCGCTGGACTTCTTTACTTCCGCAACCTGCTCCGAAATAGCACTTTCAATCTCTGTCATCTTTGCACTGAACCTGTCTGTCAGTTCATCCACTTTCTTACCAAAGTGAAGGACCAGCTCATCAGCTTCCGCCTGCCGTTCTGTCAAAATCTGTTCTAATTCCTGCGCTTTGTCCTCTCTCTCATCGACAATTACCTGCAATTCCTGCGCTTTGCTCTCCTTTAATGCGATCAGGCTCTGCAGCTGTTTTGCTTTTTCACGAAACTCATCGATCTGGCTTAACAAGAAATCCTCTTTTTCCATTTTCCCTTGTTTCCTTTCCCTATTATATTCCGGGCTTTTTCTATACTTTTTCTTTTCCCCGAAAGACTCCCTTTTATCTTTCTGTATTTTCTTCCCTCTTACCGGGAACTTTTGCGCCAGTATCTGAAATATTCCTGCCATCTACGCTTCCTCCCTGGTCAGATGTCCGTTATTACAAATACGATTTTATTGTATCATTCTGTCATTTTCTTGTAAAGCATAAAAGGCTGTTGTTCTCCCAGCAGTAAAAGAAGCGGCTCCGAACGGAACCGCTTCTTTTTGAAAGGGATTATATATTTATATACATATTCTTATTTACATAATTTTTTGAACTCATCAGCTACGAACTGAACTTTTGTTCCAACGATAACCTGAACAGCCTGTTTGCTTGGTCTTACAATACCAGCGATTCCTGCAGATTTGATTTTCTTCTCATCTACTAAAGAGCTGTCTTTTACTTCAAGACGAAGTCTTGTGATGCAGTTATCAATGCTTGTTACGTTCTCAGCTCCGCCAAGACCTTCAAGAATGATTGCTGCAACTGTTGTGTAATCGTTGTTTCCAAGTTCTACTTTTTTCTCAGCTTCAAGATCATCATCTTCTCTACCAGGAGTCTTTAAGTCAAACTTTGTGATAGCGAAATAGAATACAAAGTAGAATACAAGGAATGCTGCGATTCCAAGAGGAATGATTAACCATGTCTTAGCAGCTGCTGGAAGTGGAGCAGAGAAGATAAGGTCTGTTGCTCCTGCGGAGAAGCAGAAACCAGCTCTGAATCCAAGTAATACTGTAACAACTGTAAAGATACCATATAATAATGCATATACAACATAAAGACCTGGTGCAAGGAACATGAAACCGAACTCGAATGGCTCAGTTACACCACAAACGAATGCACAGATTGCTGCAGAAGCAACAAGTCCGATTGCAACTTTCTTCTTATCACTCTTAGCTGTTTTAACCATAGCAAGAGCAGCACCTGGGATACCGAACATCATACATGGGAAGAATCCGGACATGTACATACCTAAGCTCCAGGAAACATCAGCAGATGTCTCACCAGCCCAGAAGTGGCTAAGGTCACCAAGACCAATTGTATCAAACCAGAATACGTTGTTTAATGCGTGATGTAATCCTGTTGGGATTAATAATCTGTTTAAGAATGCATAAATACCAGCACCAACTGCACCAAGACCTGCAATTGCCTGACCTACAGCTACTAATGCGCCGAATACTACTGGCCAGATAAATAATAAGATTGCAGAAACAACGATAGAAACAACACCAGCTACGATAGCTACGCAACGTTTTCCACTGAAGAATGCTAACCAGTCAGGTAATTTTGTACCTTTGAATTTGTTGTAGCAAGATGCACCGATAATACCTGCAAGGATACCAATGAATGGGTTTGCGATCTTACCGAATGCAAGAGATTTTGTTGCATTGTCAGCGATTGCTGGCATTAATGTTGTAACAACACCAACAGAAAGAAGGTTTGTCATCATTAACCAAGATGCTAAAGCTGCAAGAGCTGCTGTACCATCATTGTCTTCAGCCATACCAACACCAACACCGATAACAAAAAGAAT
>CAKRLC010000038.1 GCA_934358955.1 uncultured Roseburia sp.
ATAAAAAATGTCGATATGGAAATTTTAAAATTTATATAAAAATTTAAAAAGTACTTTACATTTGAGAAAAAGGAAGGTACAATAAGCACATCTTATCAAATCAATTTGCATTGTAAGAAATGCATGTCGTTTATTTGCAGATCAGGTTGAGTATGCGCAGCATATTTTGTCAGACAGATCTTCACTTCGCAGGACAGAACGCCTGCACGTTTTCCAGAGTACAACTGAATAAAGAACAAGAGATAGGTTGTAAGAACAATAGGGTCAGTTTGCTTATTATATACGGAAGGAGTGCCATAAGTGAAAATTGCATTTTGGGGAGGCGAACATGGCTGTGGTACAACATCTAATATGTTTGTCATAGCAACACTGCTTGCTGTGCGATATGATTATTCGATCGCGCTGGCTTCTGCAAAAAGTATTGGTGAAGCCAGATTTTTCGATAAAACGGGAATACCGGAGATGTCGGAAAATGATGTGGTGAAAGAAATTATAGAGAACAGATTATATTTTGTTCACAAAAGACAAAACAATCTATCTGATACCGGGTCTGAAAAGACAGAGAAAAGGTATGAATATATACAGAATTATTTTAATCGGAAAATGGATTTTGTATTTACCGATTATGGCGCAGGGACAGATGAATGGACAAAAAAGCAGCTGAGACAGGCAGATTTGACAGTCATTAATTTCAATCAGTCTTCAAAACAACTAAATAATTTTTTCGGAAATGATTTCTACATTTCAAACAATCAAATTTATTTCTTTAGCAATTATCAAAAAAATTCCATTTATAACAGAAAAAAAATTCATAGTATTTATCGGATTAATCCAAAGAAAATGGCAGTGATTCCTTATAATCCTGAATTTGCATTTGCGTGTATGCAAGGTAAACTGGATCGCTATGTAAAAACATCGGAGCAATCGGCTGCTACAGAGCAACGGTATTATTTTTTTCGGGAACTTGAGCATACCTTACAGGTTCTTATGGAAAACATTGGATATTTTTAAGCTATTTGCAGGAAACCGGAAGATACAATTGTATAGGTAAGGCAAATGGAATGAAACTGATATTGCGAAAAAATATGAAAAATCAGGAGGATATGATCATGAAACATATTATGGAACATTACGGCGCAGCTATCATCACAGGAGTTGTATTAGTAGCACTTGGAGTAACACTGGTCGCATTTTCAAAGAGTACGTTTATTGTCGACCAGTTTAAGGGAGCATTGACAAGCTTCTTTACAAATATGGGTGCATTAGGTGCATCAGGGGGAATTACAATTTCATAACGGAACAGGAAACGAAAAAGCAAAAATTGCTGAGAGAAGCAGCAGAAATAAACAATCAGGAGGAAATTATTATGAAACATATTATGGAACATTATGGCGCAGCCATTATTACAGGAGTTGTATTAGTAGCACTTGGAGTGACACTGGTCGCATTTTCAAAGAGTACATTTGTTGTAGATCAGTTTAAGGCAGCATTGACGAGCTTTTTTACAAATATGGAAGGTCTTAAGGCTGGAACTGGAATTACAGGAGGAATCTCATAATACACCAGGCTTTATGGGAGCTGTCAGATTTGGACAGCTCCCGTATACGAGGAGAAAACGATGAATTATCTGGAAAATTTTGAGCCAACAGAGGAACAATTTGGTGTCTTCTGGAAGTATCTTCAGGATATCAATGTGACGGATGTTGACTATAATGGGAGAGAGCTGTGGATCACGGATCTTGTAAGGGGGCACTATCGGGCAAAAGAAGAGATAGATGACAGATTCCTGATCCAGTTTACACATACAATTGCCAATGCGGTCAACAAACAGTTTAATCGAGCCAATAAAGTTCTTGAAGCAGATACAAAAGAATTACGTATCAGTATTTTACATGATTCTGTCTCTATGGGTGGCATTAGTGTGTGTATCAGAAAATCACCACCGCTTGTGAGAAACCGGCTGAGAGATTTAATTACAACAGGTTTTTGCACGGAGGAAATGCTTGCACTTTTGATCAATTGCATAAAAACCGGATTTAATGTTGTATCCGGTGGAGAGCCTGGACATGGAAAAACAGAGTTTGTTAAATTTCTGATGCAGTTTATTCCGGATAACAACCGTGTTATCACGATCGAGGATTCATTAGAGCTTCATTATGGTGATATTAATCCTGGAAGTGATTATGTGGAGCTTCGTATAGAACCTGGATTTGACTATACAGATGCTATCAAGGCATGTCTGAGACAAAATCCAAAATGGCTTGTTCTCTCGGAAGCAAGATCAGCGGAGGTAACTTATCTGATGGAAGCATGGAGCACCGGAATAAAAGGGTTAACGACCATTCATCTGGATGATTTAAGAAAACTTCCGGATCGTATTCAAAACATGATGAATAATGTAAACGATGCGGACCGCATGGAAACAAGAATTTATCGATATGTCAATGTCGGCGTATTGATCCGCAGAGTTGAAGATGAGAACGGGAAGATAAGACGATATATTGACCAGTTATGCTTTTATGTAAGGGAAAACAGTGAAAACAAGGTGTGTATGCTGGTAAAAGACGGCATACTGGTGTCAAGGGAAATACCGGCAGAAATGAAATTAAAATTTGAACGTGTCGGTATAGCAGATCCATTTCTATGCGACATGAATCAATATATACAGGAGGGACTGTAATGAAAAAAAAGAAAAAAAGGATGCATGTGTTCCGGCTTCTGAATCCAAAGAATCTGCAAAAAGAAGTCCATGTATACGGATATAATTTTTCAGAAAGAACACATCTTCTGATTCTGTTTTTAACATTGCTCGGTCTTATCGCGATAGGTCTGGTATTTCGGATCAGACCGTTTGGCATGGCGGTTATTGGCGCAGGGGCATTGTGTGCTATCCCGGTTCTTGTGCTCGACATGTATAAACGAATGTATCAGCAGAAGCGGTTTGAGGATGTCTTATCTTATATGGAGCAGATGCTCTATTCATTTCAGAAGAATGGAAAAATTTTATCTTCGCTGCGTGAGACAGCAGAATGCTTTAGTGGTGGCATGATGAGGGAATCTGTAGATAAAGCCGTTGCCTATATTGAGGCAGGAAAGGCAAAGACAGACGCAGGATTTTTAAAGGAAGCTCTTTCTTTTGTGGAAATAAACTATGGGTGCAAAAAGCTTTTCCTGGCACATGAGCTTATGCTCAGTGCAGAAGAGTATGGTGGTGACTTTGAGCGGTCTCTTCTTATGATCATGAAGGATATGGAAATATGGAAAAGACGTATTTATCGGTTACAGCAGGATAAAAAGAATACGCATACAGACAATGTAATGTCGATTATTATGGCAACGATTCTTTGTGCGGCATGTTTATATGTATTTGATTATATGAAGGTCATGTTTGACACGGGTATTTTGATGGATGTGTTTACAACATCGATCGTGCAGGTGACCTCTGTGATGTTTATTCTTATGAATATGTATGTGTTTTTGCGGAGTATGAAAAGTCTGACGAAGGACTGGCTTTCAGATGATTTTGGTACAGACAGTGAGAGTATCAGAAAAGCTTATGATGATGTGGTGAATTATGATGAGAAAAAAGAAACAAAAAGATCAGCGCTGTTTGCTATACCATTTTTGGTGGCAGCAATCCCGGCTTATTTTCTATTCTCAAAAGTGATAGCTATTGTTTTTATTCTGGTGGGAGCTTTCTTATCAGTCCAGCATCGGATCGGAATCAATCTTGCAAGAAAAGATGTAGTAAATGCGATGTATGTCGCATTTCCGCAATGGCTGATGGATATGGCACTGTTACTGCAGAATAATAATGTACAGGTATCGATCCAAAAATCCAGAGAAAATGCTCCGGCAGTGCTTGAAAGGGAACTGGAAGACTTACAGGAGCGAATTTTAAAGGAACCGGAAAAAGTATCATCCTATACAGGATTTTGTGCAGGCTTTGATATACCGGAGACTCAGAGCTGTATGAAGATGCTTTATTCTATATCAGAAGCAGGTGTTGGAAGTGCACAGGAACAAATTACAAATCTGTTGAAAAATATCAGTGAGATACAGGAACAGGCTGATAAAATCCAGGATGAGAATGCTGCGTTTAAAATGCGTCTGATTTTCAGCTATCCGGTCGCAGCGGCAGCAGTTAAAATGCTGATCGATATGACTGTCGGCATGGTGGCCATGTTCCAGCTTTTTGGAGCAATTCATTAAGAATGGTCTCTAAGATGGATAATGAAGGAGAATGAAATGAAAAACGTGATAGAAGCATTTAGTGTATTACTTTTAACGATGCTCTGTGCGTATGCCTCCATCGCTATTATCACAGCCACGTCCGGTATTTTAGCGGCAAAGGAATACAAAGCAGATGTCATTGCAGAAATTGAATGTAGTGATTTTAACCGGAATGTTATGGAAAGCTGTATTGCGCAAGCGGATGAAGCAGGCTATATGCTGCAGATCACACCATGCAGCTACGATGCAGACAGCCATGTAAATACAGCGGAAGTACTTCTTACATATGAGTATAAGCTTCCATTGTTCGGAATCAGCAATAAAAAGACGACAAGGGGGATTGCACGATGAAAAATATAATAGAGGAATATGGCGGTGCAGCTATGGCAGCGATCTTTAGTCTGACAGTTGCAGGTTATTTTGTGGGAATCTTAGAATATGTAACCGGCTTTTGAAAAAGCAGTTGTTAAGAGAAAGGGACAGGAAAAAGGCAGTATGAAAGAAATTATCGAACAATGTGGAACAGCGATCATCGCAACTTCGGTAGCAGTAATATTAATCAGTGTGACAGCCAGCTTTTTTCGTGATGGCGGAGTGCTTTACAGCCTTGTGACAGGTTATCTGTCTTCGGTCTGTGGATGAGTAAGCCCCTTTGCAGAAAGAAAAAGGAGAAATGAAGTGAAAGCAATCATTGAACAGTATGGAAAATTCATAATGACAGGAACCGTTTTAGCAGCGTTTTGGGCAGTGATATTTTTTGGAATGACGGATGAAAATGGAAATCGCGGTATCATGCATGTCATAGGAGCCAATTTCGCGGATATAGATATTGACTATGGAGCATATAGTGACTATGAAACTATGATGGCAGAAGGACAGAAACAAAAACCGGTTATTACGACAGTAGCAAATACTTATATGTGTGCCGGGATAGCATATCCGGTTGCCAATCTGGTCAAGGCAGCAGACTATGCAGGACATGCGCTGCCAGTTACTGTGGATGGCATTCAAAACGAGTCTGGAAACGATGTAATGCATATATACCAGGCAGATACCGGAAAAATCACTTTCCCGGACGGTGGCATTTATGAATTTATTGTACATGCGGTAGACGAAGGAAACCGAAGCACCTGTGTACAATTAAAAATTCCAGTGAATAAGAGGTAGCAGATGAAAAATATAGTAATGATCCTTATGACGGTGATGATAGGGGCGCTGACGATTGGCATCATTATTTCTATGATGGGACGAGGAGTTCGTGTAGTGGAGCTGCAAAGTAATTTGTCAAATATTGTGGAAAATGTCCTGTATGATGCAATGGAGTCAGAAAAATACACGGCAACGGATACGGATCGGTTTCTAGCAGACATGACATTGGAAATTGCACATAATCTTGATACGAACTCAGCCGTGCAGATCGATGTGATGAAGGCAGACCTGGAAAAAGGGCTGCTTACGTTACGTGTGACAGAGACGTTTGATTATCTGAACGGGAAAAAAGGAAGTGTTGCATGTGACCGGACTGTTATATTTGAAAAAAAAGCAACAGATGAAAATGCAAAATATGAGATAGCATATTATATCGATGAAGGCGATACTACTCCGTATAAAAAGTACCAGCTTTTAAAAGGAGATGCATTAAGAATACCGAAGAATCCAGCAAAAAACGGATACATTTTTAATGGCTGGAAGGACGGGGATGGAAATAGCCAGGTGGCAGGTATGAAAGTAACAGGGGCAAGGATTTATTATGCCCAATGGGCCTTTGTTCCGTAAAAGAACAGGTGAATATTTAGCTGACAGGAGAGAAAGTACATGAAAAAAAACAGAGTGAATATTTTATTGGCAGCGCTCGCAATGTCAATGGCTGTCACAGCAACAGGCTGCGGAACCAAAAGAGAAGAGAAGGATGTCATGGATAACGCGGCAGTGCTGGAAGAAGCAGATACGCAGATAGAGGAAACTGAAACAGCGGAAGCAGAGATACAATCTATGGAAACAGAAGACGTACGGACGAAATCTGAAAAAAGCTTTGAAACGGAGCTAAATAGTAATAAAGCCGCTGTTTCTGACTCAACTAAAAATAAACAGAATCAGGTAAGTGCCAGAAAGAAACCATCCACCAATGGAAAGAAAAATACTGATTCAGAAAAAAATAAAATGTCTGTATCCGGTACAGCTGATTCTGCTAAAGATACAGCTGCATCAGATGGAAAACAGAATCAGCCATTTCCTGAAGAAAAGGAAAGCAGACCGGAACCAGTACCGGATATGCCATCCTCTTCAGAAGACAGTGACGTTAATATAAGTATTTCCATACCGGAACAGACTCCGGCACAAGAACCAATAGCGCCGGTACCGGATCAAAATGGAAATGATGGAAATGATGCAAGCGAGGCACCAGCTGCACCGGATTATAATTACAGTACAGAAGGGCTTCCACCGAAGCCAGATCCGGAGGAGAAAAATGATTGGGAAAAAAGTGAGCTTCCGGTTATTCCGGGAGTAGAGTTTAACACAAATTAGCAAAGATACAAAAAAGGAAGATGAACGACTTAGAGAAGGAAAAAGAATGAAAAGCTACCTGAAAAATACAAATCCGGTAAAACGGATCAAAAATAGGTGTAAAAAAGGCCTTGCAGGACTATTAGTCTGTCTGATACTTCTGACATCCATGTTGTTTTTGGACAAGAATCTAACAGAGACACAGGCAACACAGACCGGGCAGGAAACAGAGTATCATATCATTAGACCTACGATCGGGCGTTATAAATTTAATTACACCGGAAATACGAATCATTATGCAAACTGGAATGACGAAAAAAAGACAACGGTGATTAACCACATTTATAGAGATGTACCTGTTGGAGGACATAATTGCTCAACTGCAGAACTAACGAAGACTGCAGGAGCAGGCAGAATTGTAACAGCATTTCTGGTATGGGAGACAAGAGCAAAGACACCAACGCAGGCAGTTTTTTTTGCCGGACCTGGAGCCAATCATAATAAATGGGTAAATCCGGATTATGCGGTAAATGATATCCGTGTCACTGGAAGGGGAACCTATAAGACAATGTACTGCATGGCTGCAGATGTAACAGGTTTAGTGCAGCAATGGGGATACGGAACTTATTTGGTAGCGGATATCCCGTACTTTAATTTGGGAGATGGTGGAGATTATGGTGGTGGGGAATCACCTGGTTCCTGGCAGTTGATTATTGTAGAAGAAGGGGACAATTTTCCAGTCAGGCTGCTCGCTTTAAATATGATGTCAAAATTTAAAATGGATACGCCATTGGAAACAGAGATGTCTTTTGGAAATGGTATGAAAACCAGCTCATCGGGAAAAGTTACAGGTCAGGTTTTCTTTGGTGTATCCTGTGCCAATGATGTCAATATGACAGAATATATCAAGGCGTATAACAGCGGTGGAGGAGAGATTGGAACAGCAGTGGCGCATACGACACCGTCTGCAGGACTTTATCGTAATGGAGTATTAGCAAATGCCAGGGATTATGGCAGGAGTGAACAGAGTCCATCCTTTAAGAGTTACAACAGAGGTTCTATCCGAATGGACTTATCTGATGTAAATAACATCGGTAACAATGCGACCCGGATCAAGGCCAGTATCCAGCATGGAAGCTGGAGTACTTTTTTTCTGCTGGGTGTAGCAGTTGATATTTCAATGCCGGTCTTTACCGCAACACAGACGACGTCCTATTCAGATGGAAATGTCGTGGTAAGTGGTACAGCAAGAAATATTTCTTCAGCAGCAAATACAGGTGCTTACGGAGGAAAAATGAAAGTTACACTGGATGGGGCACTAGTGCCGGTTCAAAGAACACTATCTGTAAATGGGGTAAGTGCAGCCAGTGCCACTTATGAACAGATAAATGGACAGTATACAGTTACCTTTACAGGTGGTGGGTTAAATAATGTTATGCCAGGAAGTACGATCACATATAGGATTGTCTGCAAGACAGCGTCAAATGCAACGGAAATTTATCGTAACAGGGATTCATTTAATGGATATATCCGATCTGAAGGTATTAACACCGGGGTATGGGTTGAAGGCCTTTCCACAGCAGCTTCGGAAAAAAAGCCTATTTACAGAGTTACGTTAAAGAAAGAGGAAGGAATTGACAAAGTAGGAGGAGATGGGTTTTCCTCAATGGAAACATTCATTAATGATGCCTATATAAATATTCTGCACAGAGGTGTAGATGACAGTGGTTATAACACATACGCAAATGGAATGTTAAATAACACAACAGAAAATGATGCAGTACTGCTCGTAAAAATTTTAGCATTGAGTACTGAGTATCAGAACAAATTCCAGCCATCTGGGACAACCTATACAAATACCCCTGCAATGAATACACAAAATAATGCTTATCAGCTCGTTGCAGATTGTTACCGGATGTTTTTAAAAAGGGAAGCATCCGCAGGAGAAGTAAATTCCTGGGTACAAAATGCATGGAATGTAAGGAGCAGCAACACAGATGGAATCCAACGGATTGTGCGAGGCATTGGAAATAGTGCAGAAGCGGGGACAAAGCTTGCAGCAGCGTATGCTTTTGATGCTGATACAAAACAGGTATTATATGATACGTTGGATAAAAATACTTATGTCAAATATGTAAAAGCAGGAACAAATGTAACGGTGAAAGCAACTACGATCAGAGATGACCTGATCGCAAGGTGGAAAGGAGAACCGCAAAGTTTTTCAAGTGAAAAAAATCCATATTCGTTTACGATGCCAAAGCAGGACATTATATTGACAGCAACTGCGGTTGAAAGAGAAAAAATCTATACAGTAAATCATTATTTGAAAGATTTAGGCACTACGTCCTACTCTCTACAGGAAACCGAAAATAAAAAGGGAATGATGAACGACATTTTGAATCTTGCAGATCTTAAAAAAGAGTTTACTGGATTTATGTATGAAAAGGTGCAGGTAAATGGAACAGAAGCGATAGAAGCAATAATTCCGGAAGAGGGAAGTCTTGTAATAGACATCTATTATAACAGGAATACATACGCTGTTATCCTAAATAAAGGGGAAGGTATTGAAAACGTGTACGGTGGGGGAAACTATGAATATGAAGCATCTGTCACAATTGGAGCATCTGTAGCTTCCGGGTACACCTGGAACAGCTGGAATGGTACAAGTAATACAGAGCATCAGATACATACCTTCATTATGCCGGCAATGGATGTGACAGAAACAGCATCTGCGACAAAAAATAAACTTGTGGATTATTACATTTCTTATGATTTAAATGGAGGCATTTTAAAACAAGAAAATCCAACAAGTTACAATGCAGAAACACCGGACTTTACCTTAAATAACCCGTTAAAGGAAGGATATGAATTTATTGGCTGGACAGGAAGCTGTGGGAATACGCCGCAGATCTATGTGACGATCAGCCAGGGAAGTGAGGGAAACCTTAATTTTAAAGCAGAATGGATACCAATCACGTATACAATCCATTTTAATGGAAATGGCGCAACAGCAGGAGAAACACCGGATGTGAAAGGAACCTATGATGAAGAAGTTGTATTTCCGGAAAATGGGTTTATAAAAGAGGATGAGAGAGGCAGGAGTACTTTTATCGGATGGAGTATGGATCCGGATAGCAGTGTACCGGAGTATCAGCCGGGAGATAAAGGGAAAAATTTTACAACAGAAAAGAATGAGGTGATCGAGATATATGCAATATGGGATGAATGTCCGGATATAGAGGCAGAAAATCTTTATTTTACGTTGAAAGAAGCACGATCTGGTTCCATTACAGAAGGAAGGCTATTAGAATACGCAAGGGCATTTGATAAAGAGGATGGCGAAATTGCACCGGGGACCGATACGGCAAAAGGAACATCCTTTGTTGTATATGATTATCAGGCAGAAGACTTCTTAGAATTTGAACATGAGGGAAGTGTGACGGAAACCTATCAGGTAACTGATTCCTGCGGCAATATTTACCGGAAACAGATTATGGTTTATATTGTAGACACCGCTGTAAAGGAGATGAAGAAGCCTGGAACAACACGTTTTATCAATGAAAAATATTTTAATGAAACTGCAGAGAATGGAGGACTGGCAGAGTATTCTT
Source organism: uncultured Roseburia sp. (assembly GCA_934358955.1). Taxonomy (GTDB): domain Bacteria; phylum Bacillota; class Clostridia; order Lachnospirales; family Lachnospiraceae; genus Roseburia. The sequence goes on from CAKRLC010000038.1 coordinate 10,350, forward strand.
CCTGGCGTACAAATGAAGAGTACCGAATGGTATTAAAAAAGGCTTTGGATAATCTTAAGAATAACAGACCGGAGAAGACGTTTCATTTTACGCATGAGCAGATTTTGGAGATGAAGCAATCTGTATATGAGAATATAGTGGGAGAATCTGGAGATCCGAAGCCTATTATATAAAAAAGAATGTGCCTTGGCACGTTAGTGCCTTTTTGTGTAATAGGGAATTCCAAGGAATTTCCTATTACATAAAAAACAGACAGACAGCCAAAGTTCGGCTGTCTGTCTCAAATTAGTTGTCTGATTTCTTTTCAGAAGCTGCAGGAGCAGGTTTTTTGATATAAATCTTCTCAATACGATTTTTATCCATCTGTTCCACGCGAAGGAGAACATCATCGTCAGTAATGATAATTTCATTTTTCTCAGGAAGATGATCTAAAAGACCGATCAGATATCCTCCAATGGTGTCATAATCATCAGATTTGAAATTCAGGTCAAGTTTTTCACTCAGATCTTCAAGATTGGTAGAGCCAAGTACCAGATATTCCCGATCGCTTAACTGGATGATAGGATCCTCTTCATCTGTATCATACTCATCACGGATCTCACCGACGATCTCTTCAAGAAGGTCTTCTAAAGTGATAAGACCGGCAGTTGCACCATATTCATCTAAAACAATAGCAAGTGAAATGGAGGATTTACGCATTTCCATAAAAAGCTCTGCTGTATTCTTATGCTCATAAGTAAAATATGGTTCACGCATAATGTCGGAAATCGAAAAATGTTCCTTGTCTTCATAGAGAAGAAGATCTTTCATATTGACAATTCCAACAACGTCATCTGTGGTGCCTTTGTAAACAGGAAGTCTTGTAAACTTGTCTTCTTTAAAAATATTGATGAGTTCATCGTAAGTACAATCAATGCTGGCAAAGGTCATATCGATACGTGGTACCATGACTTCTTTTGCCTGCGCGTCTCCGAAATCAAATACATTATTGATCATTTCATGCTCTTCGGATTCGATGACACCGCTTTCTTTTCCAACATCAACGATGGTTCTTAATTCTTCTTCTGTCATTGCATGATTGTTTGCATTTGGATCGATGCGTAACAGAAAAAGAAAGGCAATCGATAATTTATTTAAAATAAAAATAACCGGAGTCAGAACTTTCATCAGCGCATAGACAGCATTGCAGTAAGACAGGGCAAGTTTGTCTGCATTGATCGTAGCAATCGTCTTTGGAGAAATCTCGCCAAAGATTAAGATCAGTAAAGTCAGGATACCTGTTGCAATACCGGCACCGACACTTCCCCAAATATTAAGCGCGAGTGAAGTCGCAAGGGAAGATGCGGAGAGATTGACAATGTTATTACCGATCAGGATCGCACTAAGCATTTTGCCAGAGTCATCTGTAATTTTTAATACGCGCGCTGCGCGCTTATCACCGTCGTCAGCCAGAGCACGCATACGGATGCGGTTGACTGTTGTAAGTGAAGTCTCTGCGGAAGAGAAGAACGCAGATAATAAAAGAAGGATTACTAAAACAGCAATCTGAAATATGGAACCAGAGTCCAAAAATGTTCACCTCGTCTGTATATAAAATTTCCCGGCACCTGTAAACAGATGCCGGAATAAGTTAGTTTCATTATAATGAATCGACGGTTATTCGTCAATACTATAGTTTGGAGCTTCTTTGGTAATGTGGATATCATGAGGATGACTTTCACGTAAAGCGGCAGCGGAAATCTTAACGAACTGTCCTTTTTCTTTTAAGTCCTCAATGGTAGGACAACCACAGTAACCCATACCGGAACGGATACCACCGATCATCTGGAAGACAGTATCTTCAAGTGTTCCCTTATAAGCAACACGTCCTTCGACACCTTCCGGAACCAGTTTCTTGGCACCTTCCTGGAAATAACGGTCTTTACTTCCGTTTTCCATAGCGGCAAGAGATCCCATACCACGATATACTTTGTATTTTCTACCCTGATATAATTCGAAAGTACCAGGAGCTTCATCACATCCAGCAAAAAGACTACCCATCATGCAGACATTTGCTCCAGCTGCAAGTGCTTTGGTAAGGTCTCCGGAATATTTGATACCACCATCGGCAATGATCGGAATACCAGATTCTTTTGCTACAGCATAGCAGTCCATGATAGCGGTGATCTGTGGAACACCAATACCTGCAACAACACGGGTTGTACAGATAGAACCAGGTCCGATACCAACTTTAACTGCATCAGCACCGGCTGCGATCAGATCACGGGTAGCAGCACCGGTAGCAACGTTACCAGCAATAACCTGTAAATCAGGATAAGCAGCTTTGATCTTTTTTACAGCCTCTAAAATATTGTGGGAATGACCATGAGCGGAGTCAACAACGATGACATCGACATGAGCTTTTACTAAAGCATCAACACGTTCCATCATGTTTCCGGTAATACCAACACCTGCTCCACAGAGAAGTCTGCCGAGACTGTCTTTTGCAGAAAGTGGGTATTTAATCTGTTTTTCAATATCTTTGATCGTGATCAGACCTTTTAAATGGAAATCTTTATCTACGATCGGAAGCTTTTCTTTTCTTGCTTTTGCAAGGATTTTTTTCGCTTCATCTAAAGTGATGCCTTCTGGTGCTGTGATCAGACCTTCAGAAGTCATGCTTTCACTGATTTTTTTGGTGAAGTCTGTTTCAAATTTTAAGTCGCGGTTTGTAATAATACCAACTAACTTGCCACCTTCACAGATTGGAACACCGGAGATACGGAATTTACGCATCAGATCTTCTGCGTCCTGTAATGTATGATCAGGAGAAAGGAAAAATGGGTCTGTGATAACACCGTTTTCAGAACGTTTTACTTTATCAACTTCCTCAGCCTGAGCCTGAATAGACATATTTTTATGGATAATACCAATACCGCCCTGTCTTGCCATAGCGATTGCCATTCTATGTTCTGTGACAGTATCCATTGCCGCACTCATCATAGGGATGTTTAAAACGATTTTCTTGGTAAGATGTGTTGTTAAATTAATCATATTTGGTGTTACTTCTGAATACTGTGGAACTAATAATACGTCATCAAAAGTAATTCCTTCACCGATAATTGTACCCATTTTTTGTTATCCTCACTTTCTTTTTTATCCTGGTACATTCATTTTGAAATAGTAGCAGGATGCTATGGTCAGAGCGCAGACCATCCCGGTTATTTCAGAAAAAATGTACATGTTTTTGTGCTCTAGGTAATTGTTCTGTATCATAGCAAAAAAATAGAGTAATGTCAATAATATATAAGCAGAGTTTTACAAAAAATACAATTATATAAGTATAACTAATAAGATGGAGAAGAAAGATAATAAGTTTTGGATATCAAAAGGTCTGCCCATAACCTTTTGATATCTGAATCCTAATAGAAAAGGATATTCACAAACGATTTTGGGTGTGATATTCTGATTGATGAGAATAATTTAAAAATGAGGAAAAGAAAAGATGGAATTTCGACCATGTATAGATATTCATAATGGAAAAGTAAAACAGATTGTTGGAGGAAGTTTACGGGATACAGGAAACATTGCAAAGGAAAATTTTGTTTCTGAACAGGATGCTGCATTTTATGCCGCCCTTTATAAAGAGGAAGAAATCCGTGGCGGACATATTATTTTGCTGAACGCAAAAGACAGTGAGTATTATGAGGCGACAAGAAAACAGGCATATCTTGCATTACAGACTTATCCGGGAGGCCTGCAGGTCGGGGGAGGAATCACAGCAGAAAATGCAGAGGACTTTCTGGCAGCAGGCGCCAGCCATGTGATCGTGACATCGTATGTATTTGTCAACGGAGAGATACAGTATGACCGCCTGGAAAAATTAATGAAAGAGGTAGGAAAAGAGCACCTTGTTCTGGACTTAAGCTGCCGGAAAAAAGAAAACGATTATTTTATCGTGACAGACCGATGGCAGAAATTTACCAATCAAAAGATTACGACAGAATTATTGGATTTTCTTTCTGGTTATTGCGATGAATTCCTGATCCATGCAGTGGATGTTGAGGGAAAGGCAAATGGAATCGAGGAAAGTCTGGTGAAGCATTTAGGAGACTGGGGAAAAATACCGGTGACCTATGCCGGTGGCGTCGGAAGCTTTGAGGATTTGAGAAAACTGAAAGAATATGGAAAAAACAAATTAAACGTTACAATCGGAAGTGCTCTAGACTTGTTTGGCGGAACGATGGAATATCAAAAAGTAATGTCTTATATCCGTGAAAAATAGTACTGAAAAAACGGCAGATAGTTTATGATTCTGTGCCTAGTTAGCGTAGTTGATAAATTGATTCCATGTAAACAAAAAATACTTGCATGACTATTACATCAATGCTATACTAAAGCAAAGTTTTAAACGAAAACAGAATGATAAAACAAAAATAATAGAAGCCAGAAACAGATCAGCAAGATTCTGGTCATTATGGCGGAAAGTAAGATGGAGGAAAAAGATGTTTAAGGTAAATGATAATTATCAGAAGCTTCCTGGAAGCTATCTGTTCAGCACGATTGCAAAAAAAGTAGCAGCATACAGTGAAGCAAATCCGGATAAGAGTATTATCCGTCTTGGAATCGGTGATGTAACACAGCCGATCGCTCCGGCAATCGTCGAAGCAATGCACAAAGCAGTGGAAGAGATGGGACATGCAGAAACATTTCATGGATATGCACCGGATCTTGGATATGAATTTTTAAGAAGCGCGATCGCAAAGAACGATTACCAGGCAAGGGGATGTGATATTTCTGTTGATGAGATTTTTGTATCAGATGGAGCAAAGAGTGACTCCGGAAATATTCAGGAGATTTTTTCTGTAGATAACCGTATTGCAGTGTGTGACCCTGTTTATCCTGTATATGTAGATTCCAATGTTATGGCAGGAAGAACCGGAGTATATGATCCAAAGACCGAGACATGGAGCAACGTGATCTATATGCCATGCACAATGGAGAATAATTTTGTACCGGAATTCCCGAAAGAAGTGCCGGATATCATTTATCTGTGTCTGCCAAATAACCCAACTGGTACGACTATCACAAAAGATCAGCTACAGACATGGGTTGATTATGCTAACAAAAATGGTGCAGTCATCATTTATGATGCTGCGTATGAAGCATACATTTCTGAGGAAAATGTGGCACATTCTATTTATGAGTGTGAGGGCGCAAAAACATGTGCGATCGAACTGAAGAGCTTCTCAAAGAATGCCGGATTTACCGGAGTACGTCTTGGCTATGCAGTTGTACCAAAGGATTTAAAGAGCGGGGATGTATCTTTAAATGCAATGTGGGCAAGACGCCACGGAACAAAATTCAATGGTGCACCATATATCCAGCAGCGTGCAGGTGAGGCTGTTTATTCAGAAGCAGGAAAGGCACAGTTAAAGGAACAGGTTGCTTATTACATGAAGAATGCGGCAACGATCAAGCAGGGATTAAAGGATGCAGGCTATACTGTATTTGGTGGTGTGAACGCACCATATATCTGGTTAAAGACACCGGATCAGATGACCTCCTGGGAGTTCTTTGATTACTTATTAGAGAATGCCAATGTTGTCGGAACACCAGGTTCAGGATTCGGACCAAGCGGAGAAGGATACTTCAGACTGACTGCATTCGGAAGCTATGAGAATACATTAGCAGCCTTAGAGAGAATTAAACAGTTATAGAGATATGAGTACAATAAAAGATGTAGCACAAAAAGCGGGAGTTACAGTTACGACTGTGTCCCGCGTGATCAATAATCGAGGATATATCAGCCAGGAGACAAGAGAAAAAGTCCAGAATGCGATGAAAGAGATTGGTTATCAGCCGAATGAATTGGCGCGGGCGTTATCCAAACAGCGTACCAATACGATCGGAGTGATCGTGCCAAGTATTGCGCATCCTTATTTTTCTAAAATGATCAGTCATATAGAGAGCGCGGCAACGGCAGCTGGCTACAAGATCATTTTGTATAACTCAAAGGAAGAACGTGAAAATGAGCTGAAGTATTTCGAATTGTTTAAAAGCAACAGGGTATCTGGTATTATTTTATGTAGTGGAACGGTCAGTGTCGCAGAATTTTTAAATCTGAACATTCCAGTCATTACGATTGAGTGCGCAGATGACCTTGGCGATTGCAACATTCAGTGCGATAACTATGACGGAGGTAAGTTAGCAACAGAGCATCTGTTCAGGTGTGGATGCAGGGAGCTGATCCATTTCAGTGGTGTAGAAAAAAATATTATGCCGGCAGACCGACGTGGTACTGCATTTGAAGAAATCTGCAGCAGGCAAGGAATCATTTACCATGAAGCAGAGACAACAGAGGCATCGTTTCATAAAATGGAATATCTGGACAGCATTGTAATGATGCTAAGAAAATATCCGTCGACAGACGGAATCTTTGCAAGCAGTGATCTGATCGCAGCGCAGGCGATCCAGGCATGCAAGATTGTAGGAAAACAGGTTCCGCAGGATGTAAAGATCGTAGGATTTGATGATGTAAATATTGCATCTCTCGTTTCGCCGCAGCTGACGAGCATACGGCAGCCGGTAAAAGAGATGGCAGAGATGGCAGTGGATTATATTCAGAAAAAAAGCCAGGGAAAAGACATTCCGGCTAAGGTTGTATTGCCGGTTGAACTGATCCAGAGAGAATCTACAGCGAGTAAAGAGTGAATTTAAAGAGTATCGACAGTCACATATGAAAAAGTGGTTGTCGATACTCTTTTTGGCTTTATAAGATTCGGATGTCAAAAGGTCTGTATTTAAGGTTATGCAGTCAGATTACACAAAAAAATATTTCAAGTTTCATTGTGCAAAACATTCCGATAAGCCTCCGAAAACGTGAACCGTGTTCAGCAGAGGCTTCCACGCTTCATGAGTCTTATTTCCATTGCACAAAGAGAAACTATCCATATTTCTTTTGTGTAATCTGACAATAAAGGTTATGAAGCAGACCTTTTGGCACCCCAATCTTTATAGGATTCTAGTATCAAAAGGTCTGTATTTAAGGAAAATGATTTTTCTTGAAAGGAGATAAGAAAATGAAAAAAATATATGTCAACCGGTTGACATATTAAAAAATTTTTATATAATATAGTTAAATAGATGAATAAAAAGATACGCAGGACGGATGTGAAAGGAGAAGAAAAAATGAATGTATTAGGAAAAGAAATGAATGTAGAAACATGGAATCCACCAGTACTTCCGGAAAATATCGAACATGGAGATATGCCGGGAGATAAGGTAGAGATCAATGAAGGACATATCCAGAAAGCAAATGTAATTTTTAAAGAGTTACTTCCAATGCTTGCGAAAGCTTGTGGAAAGGAAAAGGTCGTTCTTACGGTATGTGGAGGCTCCGGTGTTGGAAAATCCGAGATCGCATCCCTGCTGTCCTTTTATTTAAAGGAACTTGGAATCGGAAGTTATACCTTATCCGGAGATAATTATCCGCACCGGATACCGATGTACAATGATGCGGAACGTCTGCATACATTCCGTGAGAGTGCGATCAAAGGAATGGTGAAGGAAGGAACTTTTTCAGCAGAACGTTTCGATATTATCCATGAATTCCAGAAAAATGGTGATGATGCGAACCCGGCACATGTAGAAAAATATGACTGGTATGAATCTTATTTAAGAAACGGAAGAGAAGGATTAAAGGGATACCTTGGAAGTAATAAAGAAATCGGTTTTGATGAAGTGGAAGAGATCGTAAAAGAATTCAAAGCCGGAGCAGATGCAATCTGGTTAAAACGTATGGGAAGAACAGATACCGAACTGTGGTACGAAAAAGTTGATTTTTCTGCAATTCAGGTGCTGGTGATCGAATGGACTCATGGAAATAGTGATAATTATCAGGGAGTTGATATCCCAATCCTTTTAAACAGTACACCGCAGGAGACACTTGCACACAGAAGAGCAAGAAACCGTGATGGTGCAACAGACAGTCCATTTACTATGATGGTATTAGAGTTAGAACAGGCAATGTTAGAAAAACAGGCACCAAAGGCAAAAATTATTATCTCAAAGAGCGGTGAGCTTTTAAGTTATGAAGAATATTGCAAACAGATGGAAGCAGGAAGATAGGAGAAAAAAGATGAATATAGGACCAATGTTAAATGCATACCCGGACAGTATGGGTGGAACGTTAGATGATATTGCAGATTTTTTACAGAAACCGGAGCTTAAGGATGTATTTTCATCCTGTTATGTACTTCCAAGTCTGTTCCATACAGATCTGGATCGTGGATTTTCAGTGATCGATTATTCCCTGAATAAAATGCTTGCATCCAGAGAAGCTCTTGATAAATTGGAAGCACTTGGAATTGATTTAAAGCTTGATTTTATTTTAAATCATGCATCTGTACTGTCAGAACAATTCCAGGATATTGTAAAAAATGGAGACAATGCGAAATACCGTGACTTTTTTATTGACTGGAATAAATTCTGGGAAGGCTGCGGTGAGATGACAGAGGAAGGCTACATCCAGCCTGATCAAAAATACATCAAGGATATGTTTTTCCGGAAACCGGGACTGCCAATTCTTATGGTACGTTTCCCAGATGGAAGAGATGTTCCATACTGGAATACATTTTATCAGGAAGTAAAATACCGTATCGTGGATGCACAGGATCTGATGCTGGCAGCAGGATTACAGTATATGCAGGCTCAGCTTTTGGCAGAACTCTTAAATAAAGAGACTGCAGAAGGAAAGAAACCAGCTGAGATTTTAAACGGAACCGAAGACAAAGTATTGTCATCTCTTTCTGATGAAGAAAAGAAAAAAGTCTGTGACTACATGGAAGCTGGAAGACGTTATCTGGGGCAGATGGACTTAAATATCAAATCGCCGCTTGTATGGGAATTCTACGAGAATACATTAAAAACACTTGCCGGATATGGCGCAAAAATCGTGCGTCTGGATGCGTTTGCTTATGCACCAAAAGAGCCTGGTGAGAAAAACTTTTTGAATGAACCGGGAACATGGGAGCTCCTTCAAAAGGTAAGAGAACTGGCTGATAAATATAGTCTGACGCTGCTGCCTGAGATCCATGCAAGCTATGGTGAAAAAAATTATGAACAGATCGCGGAAAAAGGTTATATGACATATGACTTCTTCCTGCCGGGGCTGATTATTGATGCACTTGAGGCTGGAAATGGTGAACATCTCTGTGCCTGGGCAAAAGAACTCGTGGAGAAGAAAATCCATACCGTCAACATGCTTGGCTGCCATGATGGAATCCCGCTTCTTGACCTGAAGGGACTGCTGTCAGAAGAACGCATCCAGAAGTTGATCGATACGATCGTTGGAAGAGGCGGCTATGTAAAAGATCTGCATGGACAGAAAAACATGTATTATCAGGTCAATGCGACTTATTATAGTGCATTAGGGGAAGATAATGAGAAAATGCTTCTTGCAAGAGCATTACAGATGTTTATGCCAGGCAAGCCACAGGTATGGTATCTGGATCTTTTCGCAGGAAAAAATGACCATGAAGCAGTAAAACGTGCTGGAGCAGGCGGACATAAAGAAATCAATCGTACCAATCTGACTACAGAGCAGATGGAAGAAAAATTAAATCTTCCGGTTGTGAAAAAACAGTTAGAACTGTTACGTTTCCGCAGTACCTGCAAGGCATTCCATGAAGATGCTGATATTGATGTAAAAGGAAATGGAGAGATTGTGGAAATCACCTGGAAATATCAGGAACATCAGGCAAAGCTGCAGGCAAATCTGAAGACTTATCAGTTTGAGATTGAGGCATAAATGACAAAATAGAGGCTGCGTCGGCAGACTGTACAAAGAAATCTGCCAATATAGGTTATAGGATTATTTTTGATGTATGGTAAGCAAATAATTGAAAAGCATGCAATTCAGTGCTTAGCTTATTTATAATTCCAACTAATATAAAAAGTAACACAGAAAACGCCAGAACCATAAATGATAGTAGGTTCTGGCGCTTTTTGTGTTACTTTTTATTAAAAAATCGGAAGTGCGGGTTTCATGTTTTGTCTGCAGGAAGAAAGTATGAAAGGCTTTCGTGCAGGAATCAAAAGTAATTCCCTTACAGATTTTTAAATAAAGTTTAAGGTTGCAAAGTGCTATAAAGCAATTCTAAATCTCCGGCAGAAGCTTTAAAAATTCTTCTGTAGATTGTGACAGCGGCAACGTTGGATTAATAGAAGCGACCATCTGGCGCGATGGAAGTTTTTCCTTGGTACGGACTACATAGAGATCCTTCGATTCGCGGCTTAAACAATAATCCGGGATAAATGCAATTCCAAGTCCGATGCGGGCGAGATCGATCAACAGGTCATTACTGCTTAATTCCACTTCTGGGATCAGTTCTAACTGATGCTGCAAAAACAGATTGTGTAAAAATTCACTGGTAGTACTTTTGCGGTCAAGCATCAGGATCGGATACTGCTTTAACTCTTCAAATGGGATCTCCTGCTGTTTTAAATTAAAATAAGCAGGGTTTGCAATGAAAACGTCGGTAAAGGTACAGACCGTTTTCTGGATATAGGAGTGGTTCAAATGCGCATTCGGGAAATTGGTCACGATCAGATCGACCTTTCCCTGATCTAAAAGATCTACACAGTTGACAGAAGTTGCATTTGTTACTTTGATCGGCACATTTGGAAACTTCTTGTGGAACTGTTTTAAATAAGGAACTAAAAAGTAACGGCAGATCGTGTCACTGGCTCCAATATGAAGCTGACCGAGACCAAGGCTTCCGGAGTCAAGAAGCTGGCTTTCTCCGCGCTGGATCAAATTCATGGCAGGCTCGATATGCTTTAATAAAACTTTTCCGGCAGGCGTAAGCTGCACTTTCTTCGTACTCCGGATAAAAAGTGGCTGTTCTAATTTTTTCTCCAGGGTCTTGATCGACTGACTGACCGCAGACTGGGAAATATACAACTGCTTGCTTGCTTCCGAAAAACTTAGGGAAGTAGCAACATAATAAAAAACTTTATATAACTCGTAATTAATATCCATGTGTAGGAACCTTTCTCCTTAACTGGTACATGCTATTTGCAGATAATTTGTATAGTATTGAAAAAATAATCTGCCTTCAAAAAATAAAAACCTGCCGTGGAGCAGATTTTAGCTTATATCTAATTGTTACACTGACATAATTATAAGACACACTTATAATTGTGTCAATCAATTCTTATGATTTCATGGCCGCTGATGATATAAAGGCTACTGTTCACTCAGCAGTAAAACACTTGCTGTTTTGCTGCGTAAGAAAGTGATAAAAGAAAATATTAAAATAACTTATAAAAAAGATTAAATATATTAATTATGCTAATCTAAGGCCTTATGCTATACTATGCTAAGACATTAAAGGCGAAAATCTGATATAATTAGAAGTAAGAGTATCAGAGACAGGACAAAATAAACGCACCGCGAAAGGAAAAGGGTATATTTATGAGCAATGTAAGAAGAGTTTATGTAGAAAAGAAACCGGCTTTTGCAGTTAAGGCAAAAGAGTTGCAGGCAGAGATCAAGAGTTATCTTGGAATATCTTCCGTAACAGGTGTACGTGAACTGATTCGCTATGACATAGAGAATATTTCAGAGGAGACCTACAAAAAGGCATTGGTTACTGTATTTTCTGAGCCTCCTGTAGATATGGTTTTTGAAGAAGAATTTGAATTAGGAGATGCAAAAACATTTTCTGTAGAATATCTTCCGGGACAGTTCGATCAGAGAGCAGATTCCGCAGAACAGTGCGTGAAATTATTAAATGAAGAGGAAGAGCCGGTGATCCGTACAGCAACAACTTACGTGATCGAAGGCAAAGTGACAGAAGAGCAGTTAGAGGCGATCAAACATCACTGCATTAACCCGGTTGATTCCCGTGAGACTGGATTAGAAAAACCAGAGACTTTAGTCCAGAACTTTGAAGATCCTGCAGATGTTGCTTCTTTTGAAGGATTTGAGGATATGCCGGAGGCACAGTTAAAAGAACTCTACAGTTCTTTAAATCTTGCAATGACATTCAAGGACTTTTTACATATCCAGAATTATTTTAAAAATGAAGAACACAGAGATCCATCTGTAACGGAGATCCGCGTACTGGATACATACTGGTCCGATCACTGCCGTCATACAACATTCTCTACTGAGTTAAAGGATGTAAAATTTGACGATGGATTTTACAAAAAACCAATTGAAGACACTTATAACAACTACTTAGATACATTCAAAAACCTGTATGAAGGACGTTCCGATAAATTTGTCTGCTTAATGGACATTGCATTACTTGCCATGAAACGTCTGAAAAAAGAAGGAAAATTACAGGATCAGGAAGAATCCGATGAGATCAATGCATG
>CAKRLC010000039.1 GCA_934358955.1 uncultured Roseburia sp.
GCTACAGCAGAAGGTCCAAAACATTTCGATATGAACCTTACAAGAGCAAAATTTGATGAATTAACACATGACTTAGTAGAAAGAACAGCAATCCCTGTTCAGAATGCTATGAAGGATGCAGGACTTACAAATGCAGACCTTGGCCAGGTATTATTAGTTGGTGGTTCTACACGTATTCCGGCTGTTCAGGATAAAGTAAGACAGCTTACAGGAAAAGAGCCAAGCAAATCCTTAAACCCAGATGAATGTGTTGCAATCGGTGCTTCTATCCAGGGTGGTAAATTAGCAGGAGATGCAGGTGCAGGTGAAATCTTACTTCTTGATGTAACACCATTATCATTATCCATCGAGACAATGGGTGGTATTGCTACAAGATTGATCGAGAGAAATACAACAATTCCTACAAAGAAGAGCCAGATCTTCTCTACAGCAGCTGATAACCAGACAGCAGTTGATATCAACGTTGTACAGGGTGAGAGACAGTTCGCGAGAGATAACAAATCTCTTGGACAGTTCCGTCTGGATGGTATCCCACCAGCACGTCGTGGTGTTCCACAGATCGAGGTTACATTCGATATCGATGCAAATGGTATCGTAAACGTATCTGCAAAAGATTTAGGAACAGGAAAAGAACAGCACATTACAATCACATCCGGATCTAACATGTCTGATGATGAGATTGATAAGGCTGTAAAAGAAGCTGCTGAATTCGAAGCACAGGATAAGAAGAGAAAAGAAGCAATCGACGCAAGAAACGATGCAGATTCCTTCGTATTCCAGACACAGCAGGCATTAGATCAGGTTGGAGCAGGACTTGATGCAAATGACAAAGCTGAAGTAGAAGCAGACATGAATGCAGTAAAATCATTCCTGGATGCACATCAGAATGCAGAAGAAATGACAGAAGCAGATGTTGCTGAATTAAAAGCAGCACAGGAAAAACTGACACAGAGTGCCCAGAAAGTATTTGCTAAGATGTATGAGCAGGCTCAGGCAGCACAGGGTGCAGCTGGTGCAGGTCCGGATATGGGCGGAGCACAGGCAGGCAGCACAGGTACAGCAGATGATGATGTTGTAGATGCTGACTTCAAAGAAGTTTAAAAAAATGATGGGGTTTCCGGATTTCCGGAAACCCTATATGCGGTGATAAGAAAGAATAATTTTGACAGTTTTTGAAGAGCGAATGATGAGACATTCGATTCAGTTCATATATAGGTACATAAATAGCAAGGAGTAACAGTTATGGCAGAGAAAAGAGATTATTATGAAGTCCTCGGTGTCCCAAAGAACGCGAGTGACGCTGATATAAAGAAAGCATTCCGTACTCTTGCCAAAAAGTATCATCCGGATATGCATCCAGGTGATAAAGAGTGTGAAGAAAAGTTCAAAGAGGCACAGGAGGCTTACGCTGTATTAAGTGATGCAGAGAAACGTAAGCAGTATGATCAGTTTGGCCATGCAGCTTTTGATGGCACAGGCGGTGCCGGTGCCGGCGGATTTGACTTCTCAGGAATGGATATGGGAGATATTTTTGGAGATATCTTCGGAGACTTCTTCGGAGGCGGCGGCTCCAGAAGAAGAGGCAATGACGGACCGATGAAGGGTGCAAACTTAAGGACCAGCGTAAGGATCACTTTTGAAGAAGCAGTTTTTGGTTGCGAGAAAGAGATTGAGATGGTTTTAAAGGACGAATGTGCAACCTGTCATGGAACTGGTGCAAAGCCGGGTACAAGTCCTGAAACCTGCAGCAAGTGTGGCGGAAAAGGAAAAGTGGTATTTACACAGCAGTCTTTCTTTGGAACCGTACAGAATGTACAGACCTGTCCGGATTGTAACGGAACCGGTAAGGTGATAAAAGAGAAATGTCCTGATTGCCGTGGAACCGGATATATTGCAAGAAAGAGAAAGATTCAGGTAACGATCCCTGCCGGTATTGATAACGGACAGAGTGTCCGTATCCGTGAAAAAGGTGAGCCTGGTGTGAATGGCGGACCAAGAGGAGATCTTTTAGTAGAGGTAGTTGTATCCAGACATCCTGTTTTCCAGCGTCAGGATATGAACATTTTCTCTACTGCACCGATCACCTTCGCACAGGCTGCCCTTGGCGGCGAGATCCGTATCAATACAGTAGACGGTGATGTATTATATGAAGTAAAACCTGGAACACAGACGGATACCAAGATCCGGCTGAAAGGAAAAGGAGTTCCTTCCTTAAGAAATAAAGAGGTCCGTGGGGATCAGTATGTAACACTTGTTGTTCAGACTCCTACTGGATTAAACAGCGAAGCAAAAGAAGCGCTGCGTCATTTTGATGAACTGACAGGTGGTTCCTTAAACCGAGGAAGCGCCGGTAACGGCTCAACAGAAAAAGGAAAGAAGAAAAAAGGATTCATGGATAAGCTGAAGGAATCCTTTGATGATATTTAAAATTTAAAAATCAGTGATTGAAAGAACCGGATAAAGGCATATAAATTGCCGTTATCTGGTTCTTTTTTGTGATTTTTACTTGCGCGAAAATCATGCATAATGTATGATATATTAAGACTTCCGCACGAAGTGCGTGTAGATAAGAGGAGGATACAGACAAATGGAAAATGAAGTTGTCTCTAAGAATTTTATTGAGCAGATCATTGATAAAGATATTGAGGAAGGACATTGCCAGGAAGTGCATACCAGATTTCCACCGGAACCAAATGGTTACCTTCATATCGGACATGCCAAATCAATCCTTTTAAATTATGGACTGGCACAGAAATATAACGGAAAGTTTAATTTACGTTTTGATGATACAAACCCTACAAAAGAGAAAACAGAATTTGTGGAAGCAATTGAAGCTGATATTGCATGGCTTGGCGCTGACTGGGAAGGAAGATTATTCTTTGCATCTGATTATTTTGACCAGATGTATGAAGGTGCAGTAGAGCTGATCAAAAAAGGAAAAGCATACGTTTCTGACCTGACAGCAGAAGAGATCCGCGAATACCGTGGAACTTTAACAGAGCCTGGAAAAGAAGATCCATACAGCAAACGTTCTGTAGAAGAGAACCTTGCATTGTTTGAAGATATGAAGAATGGCAAGTTTGCAGACGGGGAAAAAGTACTCCGTGCAAGAATCGATATGACATCTTCCAACATTAACATGCGTGATCCGGTTATTTATCGTGTGGCACATATGGCACACCACAGAACAGGCGATAAGTGGTGCATCTATCCAATGTATGATTTCGCTCATCCGATTGAAGATGCAATCGAAGGAATCACACATTCTATCTGTACACTGGAATTTGAAGATCACAGACCATTGTATGACTGGGTAGTGGAAGAAGTCGGAAAATATATGATCCCGAATAAAACAGAGATGCCGCCAAGACAGATCGAGTTTGCAAAATTATATCTGACAAATGTTGTAACTGGAAAACGTTATATCAAACGTCTGGTGGAGGAAGGCATTGTAGATGGATGGGATGATCCACGTCTGGTATCGATCGCAGCACTCCGCAGAAGAGGTTTTACACCGGAATCTATTAAGATGTTTGTAGAACTGTGTGGTATTTCCAAAGCAAACAGCTCTGTTGATTACGCGATGTTAGAATATTGCATCCGTGAAGACCTGAAGATGAAAAAACCACGTATGATGGCAATTTTAGATCCGGTTAAGGTTGTGATCGACAATTATCCGGAAGATCAGATTGAATATCTGGATGTTGTAAATAACCTGGAGAACGAAGAACTCGGAAGCAGAAAGGTTCCATTCGGACGTGAGATCTATATTGACCGTGAAGACTTTATGGAAGAGCCACCGAAGAAATATTTCCGTATGTTCCCTGGCAATGAAGTCCGCCTGATGAATGCATATTTTGTAACCTGCAACAGCTTTGTAAAGGATGAGAATGGAAAAGTAACAGAGATCCATTGTACTTATGATCCGGCATCCCGTGGCGGAAACAGCCCGGATGGACGTAAAGTAAAAGGAACGATCCAGTGGGTATCTGCCGAGAAGAACGTGAAGGCAGAGATCCGCCTGTACGAAAATATCGTAGATGAAGAGAAGGGTGTTTACAATGAAGACGGAAGTCTGAACCTGAATCCGAATTCTCTGACAGTATTAAAAGACTGCTATGTAGAGGAAAATCTTGCAGATGCGAAAGCTTACGACAGCTTCCAGTTTGTACGCCAGGGCTTCTTCTGTGTGGACGCAAAAGATTCTGCGCCGGATCATCTGGTATTTAACCGGATCGTATCGTTAAAGAGCTCCTTTAAGCTTCCTGCAAATAAATAAGAGCAAAAAGGATGATCATATAAATGATAGAGATCATGATAGACCTTCAGGGGGGCGCGAAAGCGCCCCTTTATGAAAAAATATATGAATATATTAAAAAAGACATTGTTGACGGTAAAATTTCCAAAGGGGAAAAGTTACCGTCAACCCGTTTATTGGCACAAAATCTTTCTGTAAGCCGCAGTACGGTAGAACTTGCTTATGACCAGCTTTTGGCGGAAGGTTATATTGAAGCGGAGCCGTATCGTGGTTATTTTGTCTGCGATATCGAAGGGCTGTATCAGCTGGAACGGCAGAAAAATTTTGTGAAAGAACAGAGGAAAACAGAGAAGGGTCAGAAGGCGGCTTCAGCTGGGAAAAAATGGTCAGGGATTTCTGTAAAAAATTCCGAGTATCAGGAGATTGATTTTTCACCATACAAGATTGATACGCAGAATTTTCCATATAACGTCTGGAGAAAGCTGCACAAAAATGTACTGTTGGATGACAGGGAAGAAATCCTTTTATCAGGAGATGGACAGGGAGACTATGAGCTTCGTGCAGCGATCGCTGATTATCTTCATCAGGCAAGAGGGGTAAACTGCGAAGCAGGGCAGATCATAATTGGAGCCGGTAACGAATATTTAGAGATCCTTCTGGCGCAGATCCTTGGCAGAGACAAGACAGTGCTTATGGATGATCCGACTTATTTACAGGCATACCGCACTTTTTTGAATATGGGATATGTGGTGAAAAATATTCCGGCAAAACAGGGAAGTATGCCTGTTGAGGCGGTGCGCAGGGAAAATGCAGATATTTTGTATATTATGCCATCACACCAATTTCCACTTGGAACGGTTATGCCACTGAAACAGAGACTGGAACTGCTGCAATGGGCGTCAGAAAAAGAGGGCAGGTATCTGATCGAGGATGACCACGACAGCGAGTATCGCTATAAAGGAAAACCAATTCCATCGTTGCAGAGTATCGATCATGAAGAAAAGGTGATTTATCTTGGAACCTTTTCGAAGAGCATTGCGCCGTCATTGCGTATCAGCTATATGGTCCTGCCGTCACATTTGCTGGATAATTATCAGAAAACATGTGGTTTTTATTCAACAACGGTATCAAAGATACAGCAGGAGGTTTTATGTGAATTCATTCGTGGCGGGTATTTCGGACGTCATTTGAATAAAATGCGTGGAATCTATAAAAACAGACATGATTTTCTGGTGAGTGAGTTAAAGAAAAGATCCTGGGTAGAAAGTGTCGCAGGCGATAACGCAGGACTCCATGTGTTAGTTCAGGTCGATACAGAGCTAAGTGAAGAAGAATTGTGTCAAACGGCAGCAGAGTACGGGATCTGCCTGATGGGAATTTCAGAACACTATATCCATAAGCCACCAGCTTCAAAACCGGTTCTTCTTCTGGGATATGGAAAACCAGATGAAAAAAAGATTTTAGATGGATTAAACCGGTTAGAGCAGATCATACTGACAGTATAAATTTTATGAGCGCCTATTTGCTGCTGGTGTTACAGAATTCAGGTGACAAAAGTTTATTTCATAACCTTTATTAAAGAATAGCACAAAGGAAATATGAAGAGTTTCTCCTTGTGCAATGAAGATGAGACTCAAAATTGTGGAAGCCAATGCTGACACAATTTTGTTTTCAGAGGCTCATCGGAATGTTTTGCACAATGAAACTCGGAATACTTCCTTTGTGCTATTCTTTTACATAAGTTTTGAAATGTCTTTTGTCACCTGAATTCTTACAAAAGCCTAGTTGTTTTTGCTGTTTTCTTTCTGTAATTCAAGCATTTTCATAGCGCGGACTTTCAATGGAAGACCGAATAATGTGATGAATCCATCTGCATCATGGTGGTCATACAGCTCGCCTGTTGTGAAGCTTGCAAGAGATTCACTGTAGAGGGAGTATGGGGAAGTAGTGCCGGCCTTGATGATGTTGCCCTTGTAAAGCTTGAATTTTACTTCACCAGTTACGTATTCCTGTGTGGATTCTACGAAAGCCTGAACTGCTTCACGAAGTGGAGTGAACCATTTTCCTTCGTATACGATCTGAGCCAGTTTATTACCCATATCCTTTTTCACTTCCATAGTAGCACGGTCAAGAACGAGTTCCTCTAACTGCTCATGGGCTTCCATAAGGATTGTTCCGCCAGGAGTCTCATAAACACCACGGGATTTCATACCAACGACACGGTTTTCTACAATATCAATGATTCCAATACCGTGTTTTCCTCCGAGTGTATTTAATTCACGGATAATATCAGAAACCTTCATCTTCTTTCCATTAACAGAAGTAGGAATACCTTTTTCGAATGTCATTGTTACATATTCGCCTTCGTCCGGAGCCTTCTCTGGAGGAGTGGTTAAAACTAACAGATGGTCATAATTTGGCTCTAAGGAAGGATCCTCAAGTTCAAGACCTTCATGGCTGATATGCCATAAGTTACGGTCACGGCTATAGCTGGAATCTACGGAGAATGGAAGGTGGATGCCGTGTGCCTTACAATAATCGATCTCATCCTGACGGGACTGTAACTTCCAGTTGCTGTCACGCCATGGAGCAATAATTTTAAGATCCGGAGCGAGCGCTTTGATACTTAATTCAAAACGGATCTGGTCATTTCCTTTTCCGGTAGCGCCGTGGCAGATTGCAGTAGCGCCTTCTTTTCTTGCAATCTCAACTAATTTCTTGGCAATGCCAGGACGGGCCATGGAAGTACCTAATAAATATTTGTTCTCGTAAACTGCATTGGCCTGTACACATGGAACGATATAGTCATCACAGAACTCATCAACAATATCTTCAATATATAATTTGGCAGCGCCGCATAATTTGGCTCTTTCTTCAAGACCGTCTAATTCTTCTCCCTGTCCGCAGTCTACACAGCAGCAGACAACGTCATAACCATAAGTTTCTTTCAGCCAAGGGATAATGGCTGTGGTGTCAAGACCACCGGAATACGCTAAAATAACTTTTTCTTTCATTTGGATGGATTCCTTTCTTTATGTAAAATAAAATATTTTGCGATTTAGAAGACTAAATCATATTTTTTGCAGGAAAACAGCAGATATAGTACTGTCTTAACTGCAATTGTTTTGTTCCTGTTACCAATATATACCATGTTATTACGAAATGCAAGTGTAAAATTATACATAAAACAATAATAAAAATACATCATATTATGCAAAAATAACAGATATTTATACATTGCTGGATTGTATAATTAAGGAAGAAATACAATGAAATATGGGAAAATAATAAAAAATAGAAAAAAAGATGTTGCATAAAAACAAAAGCGAATGTATAATTATGCAAAGAAAAAACAAAATTGTTGGTTAAAAAATACTTTACGAATGTAAAGAACTGTACTATTATTGTGAAAACACATTAGTATGGTAAAGCAAAAGGACGAAGCTAAGGAAGATTGGAGAATGAATATGGTAAAAGTAGGAATTATCGGAGCAACCGGTTATGCTGGAAATGAATTGGTACGTTTGCTGATGGGGCATAAGGATGTTGAGATCAAGTGGTATGGCTCACGAAGCTACATAGATAAAAAATACGCAGAAGTTTATCAGAATATGTTTGAGATCGTAGAAGATACGTGTCTTGATGATAATATGGAAGAACTTGCGTCCCAGGTTGATGTGATCTTTACAGCAACGCCACAGGGATTTTTGGCAGGCGTTCTGACAGAAGAGATATTATCAAAGGTAAAGATCATTGATCTGAGCGCAGACTTCCGTATTAAAGATGTAAAAACGTATGAAAAGTGGTATAAAATCGAACACAAGAGCCCGCAGTTTATTGAGGAAGCAGTTTATGGTCTTTGTGAGATCAACCGTGACAAAGTGAAGAATGCAAGACTGGTTGCAAATCCTGGCTGTTACACAACCTGCTCGATTTTGACAGCATATCCGCTTGTAAAAGAAGGGGTGATCGATCCGGATACGTTGATCATTGATGCAAAATCAGGAACCTCCGGAGCAGGAAGGGGTGCAAAGCTTCCAAATCTGTTCTGCGAAGTAAATGAAAATATGAAAGCGTATGGTGTGACAGACCACAGACATACACCGGAGATCGAGGAGCAGTTAGGATATGCAGCAGGCAGGGAGATTGTTGTGAATTTCACACCACATCTTGTTCCGATGAACCGTGGTATTCTTGCAACGGAGTATGCTACGTTAAATAAAAAAGCAGATGGAACACTTCCAACCTATGAAGAAGTGAAAGCAATTTATGATAAATATTATAAAAATGAAAAATTTGTAAGGGTATTGGAAAAAAATATCTGCCCGGAAACAAAATGGGTAGAAGGCAGCAATTATGTCGATGTGAATTTTAAAATTGATGAGCGGACCGGAAGGATCGTTATGATGGGTGCGCTTGATAATCTGGTAAAAGGGGCAGCCGGTCAGGCAGTACAGAATATGAATCTGTTATTTGGATTCGATGAAGCAGAAGGCTTAAATCTGGTGCCAATGTTCCCGTAAAGAGTTAGGAGATTAGAGGATATGGATAGTTTGAAGCTGATCATCCGGCCGATGACAATGGATGATTATAAACAGGTACATCAGCTCTGGATGGAGATCCATGGATTTGGAATCCGGAGCATCGATGATTCGGAGGAAGGCGTGGAACGTTTTATCCGGAGAAATCCGACAACGAGTATGGTGGCAGAGAGCGATGGAAAGATCGTAGGTGCGATCCTTTGCGGACATGATGGCAGAAGAGCCGGCTTATATCATGTTTGTGTAAAGGAAGCATACAGAAAGCATGGAATCGGTCAAAGACTGGTACAGAGCTGTCTGGAAGCGTTGAAGGAAGAAAAAATTTCCAAAGTCAACCTGATCGCATTTAAGAAAAATGAAGTAGGAAACCGCTTCTGGCAGGGGCTTGGCTGGAAATACTGCGATAATGTAAATTATTATGAATATGTGTTAAATGAAAAGAATGTAACCGTATTTAATCCGTAAAACAAGACTTTTCAAAGAGAAACGATGCTAATAGAAAAAAGAAAAGAGGACGATTATGAAGCAGATAACAGGCGGTGTGACCGCAGCAAAAGGATTTTTGGCAGCAAGCACAGCAGCAGGCATTAAATATAAAGACAGAAAAGATATGGCAATGATTTACAGTGAGGTCCCATGTAAGGCGGCAGGAACCTTTACAACCAATATTGTAAAGGCTGCACCGGTCAAATGGGATCAGAAGGTTGTATATAACAGCAAAAATGCCCAGGCAGTTGTGATCAATGCCGGGATCGCAAATGCGTGTACCGGAGAAGAGGGCATGGAATATTGCAGACAGACGGCAGAAAAAGTAGAAAAGGTATTAAATATCGCGGCAGATGAGGTATTGGTTGCATCCACCGGAGTGATCGGAATGCAGCTGCCGATCGACCGCATTTGCAACGGTATTGATGCTATGGTACCAGACTTGAATGGTGGTCTGGAAAGCGGAACAGAAGCATCCAAAGCAATTATGACGACAGATACAAAAAATAAAGAAGTGGCAGTACAGGTTGAGCTTGGCGGAAAAACAGTTACGATCGGAGGCATGTGCAAAGGCTCTGGCATGATCCATCCGAATATGTGCACCATGCTGAGCTTTGTGACAACAGATGCGGCAATCTCCAAAGAGTTATTACAGGAAGCGTTAAGTGCTGACGTTTCGGACACTTATAATATGATCTCGGTAGACGGAGATACCTCTACGAATGATACCTGCCTGCTTCTTGCTAACGGGCTTGCAGAAAATCAGGAGATCACAGAGAAAAATGAAGATTATGAAGCATTCTGCCAGGCACTCCGCTTTGTAAATGAAACACTGGCAAAGAAAATGGCAGGAGACGGTGAAGGAGCCACTGCTTTATTTGAAGTGAAGGTCATTGGGGCAGAGAGCAAAGAGCAGGCTAAGGTTTTAAGCAAAGCAGTCATTACATCCAGCCTGACGAAAGCAGCAATCTATGGACATGATGCAAACTGGGGAAGAATCCTCTGTGCGATGGGATATTCCGGGGCGCAGTTTGATCCGGAAAAGGTCGATCTTTTCTTTGAGAGTGCAGCAGGAAAAATGCAGATCATCAAAGATGGTGTTGCAGTAGACTACAGCGAGGAGGAAGCATCAAAAATTCTTTCAGAGCCGGAAGTGACTGCGATCGCAGACGTGAAAATGGGTGATGCATCAGCAACGGCATGGGGCTGTGACCTGACTTATGATTATGTAAAGATCAATGCAGATTACCGCTCATAGAACACAGGAAAAAGAAAAGGATGGGATCAGAAAAATGGAAGAAAAAAATATGAATGAACTTTTGAAAAAAGCAGAGGTGCTCATTGAAGCACTCCCATATATCCAGCGTTTTAACCGGAAAATCATTGTCGTAAAGTATGGCGGAAGCGCAATGGTAGATGAAGAATTAAAACAGCATGTGATCCAGGATGTCACATTGTTAAAGCTGGTTGGATTTAAACCGATCATTGTACACGGCGGCGGCAAGGAGATCAGCAAATGGGTGGAAAAATCCGGCATGAAACCGGAATTTGTCAACGGATTGCGTAAAACAGATGAGGCAACGATGGAGATTGCTGAGATGGTTTTAAATAAAGTGAACAAATCCCTTGTAAAACTGGTGCAGGAGCTTGGCGTGAATGCGGTCGGAATCAGTGGAAAAGATGGTGGACTCTTAAAGGTTGAAAAGAAATATTCCAATGGACAGGATATCGGCTATGTAGGCGAGATCACCGAAGTAAGTCCAAAGATTTTATATGATCTTCTGGAAAAAGATTTTCTTCCGATTATCTGTCCAATCGGAATGGATGAGAATTATGACAGCTATAATATCAATGCAGACGATGCAGCCTGTGCGATCGCAAGGGCAGTCCATGCAGAAAAACTGGCATTTTTAACGGATATCGAAGGTGTATACAAGGATCCGAACGATGCATCCACACTGATCTCCGAGCTGCCGATCGACGAGGCGAAGAAGCTGATCGAGGAAGGCTATATCGGCGGTGGAATGCTTCCAAAATTAAATAACTGTATTGATGCGATCGAAAATGGCGTATCCAGAGTCCATATTTTAGACGGAAGGATCGCGCATTGCCTGTTACTTGAGATCTTTACAAACAAAGGAATCGGAACCGCAATTTTAGGGGATAAGGAGAATAAGTATTATCATGAATAAACAGGATTATATAGATGGGGCAGAACAGACACTGCTCCATACATACAACCGTTTTCCACTTGTGATCGACCACGGAAACGGCGTTTATCTTTATGACACAGATGGAAAAGAGTATCTTGATTTTGCAGCAGGAATCGCGGTGCAGGCGTTTGGATACAATAATAAAGAGTATAACGATGCACTGAAAGCGCAGATCGACAAAGTAATGCATACTTCGAATTTATACTATAACGTACCGATCATGAATGCGGCAAAAAGAGTATTAAAAGCAAGCGGAATGGATCGTGTCTTTTTTACAAACAGTGGAACAGAAGCAATCGAAGGTGCGATCAAGGCAGCTAAAAAATATGCTTATACACGGGATGGACATGCGGGACATGAGATCATTGCCATGCAGCATTCTTTCCACGGAAGAAGCATCGGTGCATTATCTGTGACAGGAAATGCGCATTATCAGGAGCCTTTTGCACCATTACTTCCAGGCGTTCATTTTGCCCAGTTTAATAACTTGGAAAGCGTAAAAGCTTTGATAAATGAGAAGACCTGTGCTATTATATTGGAGACAGTGCAGGGAGAAGGCGGAATTTATCCTGCAACCCGGGAATTTTTGGAAGGTGTCCAGAAGCTGTGCAGGGAACATGATGTTCTCCTGATCTTAGATGAGATCCAGTGCGGCATGGGACGTACCGGTAAGATGTTTGCATGGCAGCATTATGGAGTAAAACCGGATATTATGACAAGTGCCAAGGCATTAGGATGTGGAGTACCGGTTGGTGCATTCCTGATGACAGAGAGGGTTGCAGAAAAATCACTGGCACCGGGCGATCATGGCACCACTTATGGAGGCAATCCATTTGTCGGGGCTGCAGTAGATAAGGTGCTTGAGATGATGGAACGGGATCATCTTATGGATCATGTGAATGAGGTCACACCATATCTGGAAAAGAGACTGGATGAGCTGGTCGCAAAATATGATTTCCTCACAGCAAGACGAGGCATGGGTCTGATGCAGGGAGTTGTGTGTGAAAAGCCGGTCGGACAGATCGTTGCAAAGGCTTTGGAAGAAGGTCTGATCCTGATCACAGCAGGAACGGATGTACTCCGCTTTGTACCGCCACTGATCATAGAAGAAAAACATGTGGATGAAATGATCTCCAAATTAGAAAGAGTTTTAGGATGAAAGCAGTACAAAAGAGAAAAATAACAACGGTCTGCGTTGCTGCATTGGTTTGTGCAGCATGCGCAGGCCTGTTGCTGTCTTGTGGAAAGAGTGCAGCAGGGACAGAAGAAAATAAGCTGGTATTCTGGTATGATGATGCAGGCTATACGGATTTTTTTGAACATGCAGCAGAATCATATTATAAAGATACCGGAAAGGTCGTGGAAGTAAAGTGCAGGGAAGATGCGGAATATCTGAATGCTGTATATGATGCAACAATACAGCAGAATGGAGCACCGGATGCCTATCTGTTGAGCAGTGATCAGTTAGAGGAGGCGTACTTATACGGATTGGCTGCGGTAAATGATGCAGAAGCGTGTTACCTGGATACGGTTGCCGATCGTGCGATCGAGGCATCAACTTACAGAGGCAGAATGTATGGATATCCTTTAAGTTTTGATACGTGTGTACTTGTTTATCAGAACGGGTATTTTGAACAGGAACCGGAGTCAATACAGGCGATCATTGATTATGCAATCGAGAATGATCCACCGGAGAATGTGCAGTATCTGATGGAGTGGGATGTCAATGATCCATTTTATGATTTCCCATTTGTTGCAAACAGCATCCGTTTTATAAAAGAAGATGTTGAGACGATGAAGGTTGAGTATGATCAGGAAATGTATGACGCAGATATTGAATTCTTCCAGCAGATCCTGGAATCTTTTTCGCTGGATGCAGAGAATATAACAGAGGATCGCGTTATTTCAGATTTCCTTGAGGGAAGAACCTTATGTGCGATCTTAGATAATAACTCTGTTTCACGGTTAGATGGAACAGATTATTCCATGATCGGGATCCCACCGTTAAATGAAACGCTGGCTTCAGGAAGTGCATCGATCACAGATCTTGTCCTTGTAAATGACTTTACAGACAAAAAGAAAGAAGCAGCAGATTTTGCAGAGTATGTTACCCTGACAATGGCAAAGGAATTGCATACGCTCGGTGGCTATTCTTCTGTAAAATTAAGTGAAAATGCAGATGAACAGGAAAAGCTGTTCTATGAAGTATATGAAAACTCGGTTCCGGTTCCGGCTTCGCAGGATGCAAAAGAGTTCTGGGTAACGTTAAAGGAGACGATTTCACAGTATTTTTAAAAAAAATTGCATAAAATCAGTAATAGTCTTGTCATATTTGTAAAATTTCGTTAAAATATAAACATCAGGCATTGAGAGGCTTCTTCATCTGACAGACCGGCAGACTGCCGGGAATGACAGGAAGGAGAATGCTATGAATGGAACATTCAGAGTATTCCTGGTTGCCACATGCTGCATGCTATGGTTGTGCGGCTGTGGTACCAGGAATAACGTTTATTTAGAGGAAAACCAACAGGAAGAAGAACAGACAGAGACGACTGGCACAGAGGAAGACACATTGGTGCAGGCACAGGAGGCAGCATTAATGTGTTATATCTATGTCTGCGGAGCAGTTGTATCACCGGGAGTTTATATGCTTCCGGAGAACAGCAGGATTTTTGAAGCGATTGCATCAGCGGGGGGACTCACGGAGGATGCTGCAAAAGATGCAGTGAATCAGGCAGCGTTTGTGACAGATGGACAGATGCTTCGTATCCCAACTGTGGAAGAAGCAGCAGAGTCAGCAGAAGCTTTGGCGGATGGGGCAGATGGAAGCAGCACAGAGGATGGGCGTCTCGATATTAACCGCGCAACCGTGGCAGAGTTCATGACACTGCCGGGAATCGGACAGTCGAAGGCAGAGTCGATCGTTGCTTACCGGGAATCAAAGGGAACATTTTCTTCTGTTGAAGATCTCATGAAAGTAGACGGGATCAAAGAGGGTGTTTTTAACAAAATTAAGAATAGTATAAAGGTAAACTAGAAAAGGTGTAATGATGGCAAAAAAGGTTCTTGTTGTTGATGATGAAAAGTTAATTGTAAAGGGAATCCGGTTCAGTCTTGAACAGGACGGTATGGAAGTAGACTGTGCATATGACGGCGAGGAAGCACTTAAGATGGCGACTGAGAATCATTATGATATGATCTTACTGGATATTATGCTTCCGAAGCTGGATGGATTTGAAGTCTGCCAGCGGATCCGTGAGTTTTCTGATATGCCGATCGTGATGCTGACGGCCAAAGGGGATGATATGGACAAGATCCTTGGTCTGGAATACGGAGCAGATGATTATATTACAAAACCATTTAACATATTGGAAGTCAAAGCAAGGATCAAAGCCATTATGCGAAGAACCTCCGCAGGAAAACCAAAGAAAGAGGCTTCCCACGAGATCGAAGCTGGGGATCTGCGCTTGGACTGTGAGAGCAGACGGCTGTTTATTCTCGGTAAAGAAGTGAATCTGACGGCAAGGGAGTTTGATCTCTTAGAGCTCCTTGTGAATAATCCGAACAAGGTATACAGCAGGGAAAATCTCCTGAATCTGGTCTGGGGATATGAGTATCCGGGTGATGTGAGAACAGTGGATGTCCATGTCAGAAGACTTCGTGAAAAGATTGAAAAGAATCCAAGCGAACCAAAATATGTTCATACCAAATGGGGTGTGGGATACTACTATAACCAGAATTAGTCAGGGTGTGAAAAAATGTCCAAGTTTAAAAATATCAAAGATTTTATGAAAAGTCTGAAGTTCAGACTGATACTTTTCTTTATTCTTTTTGGAATTGTGCCGGGAATCATATTGCGGATAGGAATATTGAACACATATGAGAACCGGGCAGTTTCCATCAAAACAAGCGAGATCTTAAGCCAGGCTAAGATCCTGGCAAATCAGATTGTCGCGAATGATTATCTGCAAAATTCCAATTCAACGATCATTAATGCAGAATTAGAACAGCTGTCCAATATTTATGATGGCAGGGTTATGATCATTGACCACAGCTTTCATATTATAAAGGATACGTATGACCTTGATACGAATAAGACAATCATTTCCAAAGAAGTGATCGAGAGCTACAATGGCGAGGAAATCAAAAAATACGATGCGGAGAACCGATATATAGAACTGACGGTGCCGCTTGTGTTAAATGATGAGAATACGCATGAAAGCAAGATCCTTGGAGTGATGTTAGTCAGTGTGTCGACAGACAGCATTAATCTGAATATGGAGTATCTGGCACGGAATGTCTCTATCGTACAGATGGTCTGTGTCGTGATCGCCATTTTTATCGCAGTGATCTTAAGCATTCAGCTCGTTAAGCCATTGCGGAAAATGTCTGAGTCGATCGATGAGATTAAGACCGGATACGGGGAAGATGCATTAGAGATTTATGACTATACGGAAACCAGGCAGATCTGTGAAAAGTTCAATGAGATGCTTGGAAGAATGAAGGTTCTTGACGATTCCAGACAGGAATTTGTATCAAATGTGTCACATGAATTAAAGACACCACTGACGTCTATGAAGGTACTGGCGGATTCTTTAAATAGTATGGAGGATGCGCCGATCGAGCTTTATAAGGAATTTATGGGAGACATTGGAAATGAGATCGACCGTGAGACGAAGATCATTAATGATTTGCTGTCTCTTGTAAAAATGGATAAGTCTGCAGCAGATCTGAATGTGACAAACATAAATATTAATGAGCTTTTAGAGCAGATATTGAAACGACTGAAGCCAATTGCAGAGAAGCAGAACGTAGAGCTGGTGCTTGAAAGCTTCCGTCCGGTTTCTGCGGATGTGGATGAAGTCAAGATCACGCTTGCATTTACAAACCTGATCGAGAATGCGATCAAGTACAATAAGCCGGGTGGCTGGGTGCATGTCAGCCTGAATGCGGATCACCAGTATTTTTATCTGAAGGTGGAGGACTGCGGAATGGGTATTCCGGAGGATTCACTGGAGCACATTTATGAACGTTTTTACAGGGTAGATAAATCCCATTCCAGAGAGATCGGAGGAACCGGACTTGGACTTGCAATCACAAGAAATGCAGTCTTGATGCATCGTGGAGCGATCAAGGTGTTCAGTACAGAGGGAGAGGGAACGATTTTTAATGTGCGCATCCCATTGAATTACATCTCATAGAATCTGTGTTATAACGGAATGAGATATGGAAAGTTGGAAGATGAAATGAGAAGAAAAGCAATCTTTTTGATCGTTGTTCTGAGCATCCTTTTTCTGGCAGGATGTGGAAAAGACAAAGATAACGGAAAATATCATATCGTATATCTGAACAAAGACAAGACAGGAATTGTCGAGGCAGCTTATAAAAATGAGGCAACGGATAAGGCTGGATTGATCGAGGAATTTTTTGCGGCCTTAAGCTCTGATCCGGATGATGTGGATTACAGAAAACCGATACCGAATGATGTCGAGATCACAAAGTATTCAGTAGATGGTGCATTGTTGTCGGTGTATTTTGATTCAGATTATCAGAAAATGAATGAAGTGGAAGAGGTACTGTGCAGGGCTGCGATCGTGCGCACACTCACACAGGTAGAAGGAATTGACTGCGTAACCTTTTATGTGGATGAAACACCGCTGACGGACGCAAACGGAAAAGTAATCGGTACAATGTATGCAGACAGCTTCGTAGAAAATCCGGGCGAGCAGATCAACTCCATTCAGAATACCAATCTGACCCTGTATTTTTCGAATGAGACAGGGGATGGACTGGTGAAAGAGACGCGAAAAGTCCACTACAGCAGTAATATTTCTGTCGAGAAGCTGATCATGGAACAATTGCTGGAAGGACCGATGAGCACCGGGGCAAAGTCTGCGATTCCGGTTGGAACCAAGCTGATCAGTGTTTCACTGGTGGATGGTGTATGCTATGTGAGTCTGGATGAAACATTTAAAAATCAGGATTATTCTGTAAATGAACCGATCGTGATTTATTCTATCGTAGATTCGTTGTCTGAATTGGCTACGATCAGCAAAGTACAGATTTCTGTAAATGGAGATACAAGCGGGGTTTACCGCGATAATCTGAAATTATCAGATATGTATGACAGAAATCTGGATTATGTTGTAAAGGCTTCTGCGGAGAAAGTAGAAGAAACAGAGACGGAGGAAAATTAATTATTGCAAAAAAGGCCATTATGTGAAATGGCATTTGGATTGATATGTGGTATTCTGTATGCAAAATACAGAAAATGGTACCTGCTGTTGGTCGCAGGTATATTCCTTCTTTGGATGATCTTGCACATCCTAAGGAAAAAGAAGAAAGTCTGGACAGATTATGTAAGACCGGTTGCCTGTGTGC
The DNA here is from genome assembly GCA_934358955.1 of uncultured Roseburia sp. GTDB lineage: Bacteria > Bacillota > Clostridia > Lachnospirales > Lachnospiraceae > Roseburia. Next base: position 17,880 of record CAKRLC010000039.1, read on the forward strand.
TGTTTTTGGGACTTGGAATCCTGCGATTCTGTGAGGAATGGGAGCAGGCGGCAACGATCAGACAGAATATAGCAGCGGAGCAGCGGCTTATGCTGCAGGGGCGGCTGGAACGTAAGGAAGAGAAGAACGGAAGGTATTGGTATTATCTGAAACAGTGCATGTATCAGCAGGAGGGAGAGATCATACCGTGCAGACGGGTAATCGCAGTCATGGATCAGGATGAGTGCCGGATTGGACAGATCCTTGTTGTAAATGGGGAAGTACAGTTTTTTGAAAGAGCAGTCAATGATGGCAATTTTGATGCATATGCATATTATCAGTCACAGGGAATCGATTTTTCTTTAAAGAATGTTACCGTGCAGCAATGCATTGGAAAAGGCAATGTATGGAAAGAATGTCTGTTTTCCCTGAGAAAACGGATGACAGCGGTGTATAAGATGAGCCTGAAGACGGAGGATGCAGGGGTTCTTGCGGTGATGACACTTGGAGAGAAGAATCTTTTGGATCCGGATGTAAAAAAGCTGTATCAGCAGGCGGGGATCTCACATATACTGGCGATTTCGGGTCTGCATATTTCCATGCTTGGACTCGGAGTCTATGAGCTGCTCAGAAAACTCCGCCTGTCTTTTTTGGAAGCGGGACTTCTGTCTGGCTTTTTACTGTGGAATTATGGAATCTTAACGGGTGGTGGAACATCAACGATCCGGGCAGTGGTGATGTTTCTCTTATATCTTGCTGCGCAGTGGACTGGCTTTGGCTATGATTCCCTGTCTGCACTTGGATTTTCTGCACTTGTACTCCTGTTAAAGCAGCCGGAGGTGCTGACCTTTGCCGGATTTGTGTTTTCATATATGGCAGTGCTTGGGATCACAGGAATCGCAGCAACATTAAAAGAGATAAAACAGCCTTATTTTCATTTGGAGGAAACGATTCTGACAGGACTGTCGATCCAGCTTGCAACCGTGCCGGTGACAGCCTTTTATTATTTTGAGGTGCCGGTATGGTCGATGATATTGAATTTTTTTGTTCTGCCGCTTGTCGGGATATTGCTTGGATTTGGACTGGCTGGCGGAATAGCAGGAATGTGGAGCCTGTGGATTGCTAAGAAGCTGTTTATCCCATGCAGACTCATATTGGGTCTGTATCAGCAGTTCTGCAAGATCAGTCAGGGCATGCCCTGCCCAAATGTCATCACAGGAAGACCGCCGGTAGCAAAGATGATTCTGTACTACAGTGTGATTGTGCTGCTTTTGTGTTATATGAAGCATAGAAACAACCGCAGGGCATTTCCCCTCCTGAGTTTGTCAGTTCTGATTTTTGTGTTGTGGAATCCACTGCGGGGATTCGAACTGGATATGCTCGATGTGGGACAGGGAGATGGCATTTTTGTACACAGCCAGAGTGGGATAAATATTTTTATTGATGGGGGAAGCTCAGATGTGAGCAAGGTTGGTACATACCGGATCCTGCCATTTTTGAAGGCAAAAGGTGTGGGGCAGATCGATTATTGGTTTGTGTCCCATACGGATGCAGACCATATCTCAGGCTTAAAAGAGATTCTTCTGACAGATTACCCGGTTAGGGCAATTGTATTTTCAGACCGTGTTCCGGAAGATGATGCGTATACAATGCTGGCAGAGCTTGCCAGGGACCATGGGAGTGATATACTTAAGATGCGGCAGAAGGATGCTGTGACGGATGGAAAGATGAAAATCACCTGCCTGTTTCCGGATGAGAACTATGAGTCAACAGATAAAAACGGTCTGTCTCTTGTTCTGTATTATGAGGAAAATGGGTATGACGCATTATTTACCGGAGATATTGGCAGCGGGGAAGAGGCTTATCTTTTAGAACATGGCCTGCCGGGAGAACTTTTGTTTTATAAGGCAGCGCATCATGGATCCAATTATTCCAACAGCGAGGCATTTCTGGAGGCATTGGCGCCCCATGTTACAGGTATTTCCTGTGGGAAGAAAAATCGCTATGGACATCCGGGAAAGGATGCTGTTTCCCATATAGAAAAGAGTGGAAGTGCAATTTATGATACGAGAGAGTGCGGAAGGATCCGTTTGAGGTGGAAGCACAGAGAGCTTAGGATGGAAAAATATCTGGAAGCAGAGTAAGGAAAGGAAGCTATGAAAACAATAGACGAAGATATCAAAACAGGACAATTTAAAGCAGTCTATCTTTTGTATGGAGAAGAAGCTTATTTAAAAAAGCAATATAAGGATAAGTTGAAGAATGCAATGGCAGATCCTGAAGATACCATGAATTTTGCTGCCTATGAGGGGAAAAATATTAATCCGAAAGAGGTCATTGATCTTGCAGAAACGCTTCCTTTTTTTGCAGACCGTAGAGTGATCCTGATCGAAAATAGTGGATTTTTCAAAGGATCCTGCGAAGACCTGGCAGAATATATGAAGCAGATCCCGGAAACAACCCGGTTCATTTTCGTGGAAGAGGAGATCGACAAACGTTCGAAGCTGTATAAAGCAGTAAAAAGTGCGGGAAAAATCGTGGAATTTACGACGCAGACGGAAGAACTGCTGACGCGTTGGATTTTAAGCAGACTGAAAAAAGAAGGAAAGAATATTACAGGTTCTGTAATGCAGCTGTTTCTTAGTAAAACGGGAAGCAATATGGGCAATATCGACCGGGAATTAGAGAAGCTGATCTGTTACTGTATGGACAAAAACGTGATCGAAGCCGCAGATGTGGAAGCTGTGACAACTGAGCAGACGACAAATAAGATTTTTGATATGGTGAATGCGATCGCAGAACACGATCAGAAGAAAGCACTGGATCTTTATTATGACCTCCTGACTTTAAAGGAGCCGCCTATGCGGATCATGTATCTTATCTCCCGGCAATTCCAGATTCTGTTAAACATCAAAGATATGTCAGGAAAGGGATTTGATAATGCTACAATAGCAAAAAATGCAGGAATTCCTCCATTTGCAGTAAAAAGAAATATGGCACAGGCAAGGGGATTTTCCATGCAGCAGTTAAAGCAGGCAATCCGCGATGGAGTTGATTTTGAGGAATCTGTTAAGACAGGCCGGATGAATGACCAGATGGCAGTAGAGCTGTTTATCGTAACATATAGCAGACCGGAAAAGTAGGGTTTTCTAATACGATACGGTGTCAAATTATCTGCTTCATAACTTTTATTGGTAAATTGCACAAAAGAAATATTGCAAGTTTCTCTTTGTGCAATGGAGATAAGACTCATAAAGCGTGGAAGCCTCTGCTGAACACGCTTTATGTTTTCAGAGGCTTATCGGAATGTTTGCACAATGAAACTTGCAATATTTCTTTTGTGCAATTTGACGCCATAAACTAAAAGTGCAGATAATTTGACACCCGTATCGTATTACATAAAAAAATCACCAGTATGACGGTACTGGTGATTTTTTAAATTCGCGAATTTTAATTTACTAATCTATCTTCTATTAAGCCATTGCGTTAACAAGCTTTGTTAAACGGGAAACTTTTCTAGCAGAATTGTTTTTGTGATAAACACCTTTAGAAGCAGCGCTTTCGATTGTAGAAATTGCAACTGTTAATGCAGCATTTGCAGCTTCTTTATCGTTAGCAGCAACAGCAGCTTCAACTTTCTTTGTTGCTGTCTTTACTTCGGATCTGATAGATTTGTTTCTAGCAGCTCTAGTCTCAGTTACTAAAATTCTTTTCTTTGCAGATTTAATGTTAGCCAATCTGTACACCTCCAATTTTATGATTGTTATTGTTCATGATTGTTACATTAAAGCCGGACACGGACAGTTCAATGTAAACATACTCACATATTATAGGATGCTTATTTCATGTTGTCAAGTATATTTTTATAGAAAAATGAAAAAATAGGTAGAAAGAGTTACTGTTCACTCAGCAGTAAAACACTGGCTGTTTTGCTGCGTAAGAAAGTGATGCAAGAGTGAGCAGACTCCTTT
>CAKRLC010000040.1 GCA_934358955.1 uncultured Roseburia sp.
GGATTCCTTCTCTTTCCTTTACATACAGCCTGTTCTATTTGATATCTTTTATTTACATATCGGCTTCATTCCATGCCTATAACATTTTCTTCTTCCGCAAAAAAATCATTGTAATAATACAGATCAGCAGCGTCACAATACAAATGATCAGAAATCCATGCGGTGTATTGGCAAATGGCATCCAGTTTTCATCCACATTCATTCCGTAAATTCCGGAAATAACAGTCGGGATTGCCATAACAATTGTGATCGATGTCAGATACTTCATAACATTGTTCAGCCGGTTATCAAGCAGCGAAGACATCAATTCTCTCGTTCCGTTGATAATATCACGATATATTCCTGTCATTTCGATCGCCTGACGGTTCTCCACGATAACGTCGTCCAATAACTCCTTGTCTTCCGGATACTGTTCTAATCTTTTATATCTGGTCAGACGGTCAAGTACCACTCCATTTGCACGAAGTGATGTTGCAAAGTACACCAGTGTAGACTCCAGTTCATGAAGATCGATCAAATCCGAATCATCTGTACTTTCGCCAACACGGCCTTCAATCTCTGTCCGTCGCTTGTCTATGCTTCGCAGATTCGCCTGGTAATTCGCTGTTGCCCTGAAAAGGATCTGGTATACAAAGCGAAGCTTTTTCTTTGTGCTGAATTCCTTGACCCGGTTATGGATAAAAGTCTGCAAGATCATTGTATCTTCCGTGCAAACGGTCACGATCACATCCTGCGTCAGTATAATGCCGAGTGGAACTGTCGTATAAACTCTTTTTTCATGACGGATCTCAATTGTCGGGATGTCTACCAGAATTAATGTGTATCCATCCTGAAGCTCAATACGGGAACTTTCTTCCTCATCAAGCGCTGCCTTTATATCCTCGATGTCTACCATCAACTGCTCTGCAATCTCTTCACATTCTTCATGTGTCGGATTGATCATCTGAATCCAGACGCCATCTCCGATTTTCTTTTCTTCATGGATCACCTGATCATCGGTTCTGTAAATTGTCATCATAGCTGCTCACCTGTTCCTGTGCCAAACTTCATAACGGACTAAAATCAAAAGTATCTGTTTCGAATCTTTTTATTTCATTCTCCAACTAATATCATAGCACAGTTTTCCTTATTCTGTCATTCTTTTTTCTTTGACGGAAGCTGTACTAAGATGATCGCAGCAAACATAAGAACGCAGCCAAACAATTCTCTTGATGACAGCTTCTGTCCCAGGATCAGCCAGCCGGCAATCACAGAAATCACCGATTCCATACTTAAGATCAGGGATGCTACCGTAGGGTTCATTCCCTTTTGTCCAATGATCTGCAACGTATAGGCAACACCGCAGGATAAAACGCCCGCATATAAAATTGGCATCCATGCAGCCAAAATATTGGAAAGCTGCGGTTTTTCAAAGAGGAACATACAGATGCCTGACAGTATTCCACATGTCAGGAACTGGATACAGGATAATTTTACGCCGTCTGTTTTCGGTGAAAAATAATCGATAACAAGAATATGAAGGGAAAATACCACGGCGCACAGCATAAGCAGAAAATCCCCCTTCTGAATGGAAAAACCGCTTCCTGCCATGCACAAAAGATACAATCCTACCACAGCGATCAGGACACCACACCAGATCTTCGCGCCAACCTTTTTCTTCAGAAAAATGCCCAGCACCGGTACCAGTACAATATACATTGCTGTAATAAATCCTGCTTTTCCAACTGATGTATACATAATACCAAATTGCTGCAGATTGCATGCCACACACAACAACACTCCGCAGGCAATTCCACCTGTTACAAGAACCTTGCGGTCTGCCGCTTTTCCTTCCGTTCTGTTTTCTTCCCGGTTTACTTTTTTTAACAAAACAATGCACGGGATCAGTACCACTGCACCGATCAGCGCCCGGACTGCACTAAATGTAAACGGTCCGACATAATCCATACCCACACTCTGTGCCACAAATGCGACACCCCAGATCGTTGCTGTCAAAAGAAGCAGCAATGACTGTCTTAATGTAAATTTACTCATAAGCCAATTCTCCTTGCAATAGAACAGGGTGACTTTCTAAGCCACCCTGCTTTTCATAAAATCTTTTTTTGCTTTTAACAGCTTAACACCAATTCTTTCGTTGTGCAAGACCTTACCCTCTGCCAGTTTATAAATTTCTTATAAGCTCTTAAGATATTCTTTACTTTCCATTCAAATTTCTGACACATATTTCCAATACAATAAAATCATCAAAAGGAGCTGCCAGTTCCAATACAGCTTGGGGTTGTACCAGTTCCGTCTAAAAATTATTCCAGTGGCATGCCACATTTTAATTCACCGTATACAACGCATGTCCACTGGCTTCTTTATACAATCTGCTTCTTCTATTTCCACAGATTTCCCCAGACACTGTCGCAAAGCTTCCGACAATACTCCCTTGAAAACGCTGCATCCTGTTTCACAATCTCATTTTTCTGTGCCATCTGTTCCGTATAATCCCTTAAAAAATAAGTTGAAACTCCGCCGTATCCATTTTCCACCTGCGTCACTAATGCTTCCACACCATAATCACTAATATATGCCTCTCCCTTTTCATTGAGGCTAACTGTAACGTCTGCCATACCTCCTACCATCCGGTTCGCAACCCCTGCTCCGCTGCCGGAAGTCCAGTTCACAAAATTTCCAAGAGAATAATAGACAAGCATCCTGTTTCCAGTCGCCTCATTCTCCACCCACTCAACTGGTTCGATCACATGCGGATGTGTTCCGATCACAAGATCCACGCCATTCTCCGCAAAAAACTCTGTCCATTTTTCCTGCATGGCATCCGGCTGAAGGCAATATTCCGTTCCCCAGTGCGGACACACGACCACAAAGTCAGCCAGTTCCCTGGCCTGTGCAATATCGCTTTTTACTTTTTCTTCCTTCAAAAGTCCCACCGCATATGGCATATCCGATGGAAGCGGAATTCCATTTAATCCATAGGTATAATTCAAGATTGCAATCTTTATCCCATTCTCCTCCAGCACAGTAACTGTATCCTGTGACTTTTGGCTGTCATAGATTCCAAGCACAGTGATGTCCGGATATTTTTCTTCCCAGTTCAAAAGGCAACTGACAATCCCTTTTTTCCCTTTGTCCATAGCGTGGTTCGTTGCATGTAAAACGACATCAAAGCCTGTCTCTGCAAGGGCATCTGCCACTTCATAAGGTGCATTAAAAGCCGGATATCCTGAAATACCCAGCTCTTTTCCTCCAAGGATCACTTCCTGATTTACAAGTGCAATATCTGACTTTTGTACCACATCCCTGACATTCGCAAAAAGCGGCGAAAAATCATAGCTTCCATCTGGCAGCTGACAGCTCTCGTCCACGCGGGTATGGAGCAAAACATCTCCAACCATTGTGATCGTAACCGTCGGCTCCTCATTTTCCCCGCGAAGCTCTGATTCTTCTGTAATTTCTGCCTCTTCTTCCGATTCGGTCTCCCTGACCGACATTTGTTCCATGGTTTCTGTCTGTACCAGTCCATCCGTTTTGGAAGGCTCTGCCACATTTTTGCTGTTGCAGCCTGCCAGAAGCAGAACCATCCATACCACTGCAAGATATTTTTTCTTCATCATTCTCCCCTGCTGCCGTCCGTTATCCGGCTTTCCTTTTCTGTTCTTCTATCAGAATCCGTCTCCTGCCCGGTAACCGGTATCTGATATAATTTTGGCGCTGTTTTTGGAAACCGTATCGGAAACCTGATAGTCTGTATCATCAAACATAAATTCATGGAGCTGTACGACGTTTGTGCACAGATCACATGGAACCACGACATCACCAATTTTTTTACTCATAACTTTTGTTGCTTTCGTAAACGGAAATCCTGTGCTCTCACCAATTGAATAACTAAATACCTGGGACGCAAGAGCGATCAGCTCTGTATTTGAAAAACTTGTCTGGATGTCACCACAAACCTGATTAATGAGCTTGTTGACTGTTACAAGATCTGATTTCTGCGCTTTTTTGACCATAGCAGTCAGCACTGTCCTCTGCCGTTCTGTACGTCTGTAATCATCCCCGCCACCATAACGGATCCTTGCGTAGGCACATGCCTGAACTCCATTCAAATTATAAGTTCCACCTTTTGTCAGGTATTCTGCCTTGTTTTTCGTAAGCTTATTAATTTCCTTAATATATCCTGTCATAAGAACCGCTTCATCGTCTGTAATCTCTATTTCAACTCCACCAAGCAGATCTACACATTCCACAATCGCATTAAAATCAACAGTTACATAATTTTGGATATCCAGATCCAGATTCACGTTCAGCATGGAAATAGCCTGTTCCGGTCCGCCAAGTGCATAAGCCGCATTGCATTTTTGAAAAGATCCGGATCCAACATCCAGATAAGAATCCCTGTATACCGATACCAATTTTACTTCTTTTGTATCATTATTGATGTTAGCAAGCATAATGACATCGCTTCTTCCCTTTGACAGATCTCCGTTAGAACGATTATCCAGTCCGAACAGAGCAATTGTCTGATAGCCGCTCATAATCTCCTGTGATTCGGCAGAAATATCCTGGTTTACTTCCACCTTGTCCGGATCCAGCTCGTCCTTATGAATTTTTCCAAGCTTTGTTATAGCAAAAAGAACCACCAGTAATAAAAGCAATACCACGAATTCGATTGCCAGCAAAATCATTTTTCTTCTTCTGACAGCTTTCCTTCTGCTGTTTCTTTTACTGTGTCTGTTCCGCTGCGGTCTGTTATCCATGAAAATAATCCTCCGTCCTGCTCTTTTTTAATCCTGTTTCTAATTTCATAGCCTACTGTGCCACTTTTCTTTTGTAGCATTTATAGCACAGTTCGGTCAGCTGTCTTTTTATCCAAAACATCCTGATTTTATTTTAGAAAGGAAGCCATGATTATACAATAAATGTTTTCTTAATATACGCACAGAATCCTTAATAATGGCAAAAGATTTATTTAAATTTTCTTAATAATCAAATGGCCGGAATCTGCCCGATTCCCATCAGACAGCAAAGCAGATACAGCACAAGCAGGTGCGCCGGATAAAAAATATAGAAAAAGTACTTTCCACCAAATCCACGTTTTCCGTTGTACAGTGCGATCGGTATAAATGCAAGCACCGCAGCACTCTCCCATAAAAAAGATGCACATCCTGCGAGCAGCTGCCATCGTTTGTTCTTCCGGAAAATATATAGGATCATAATACAAAAAACGCCTTTTTCTGCGTAATCTGTCTTAAGCAGATATGCAAGCATCATGCCTGCTGCAAGGATTGCAATATAGAGCACTGCACGTATGCCCATGCTCCATTCTGTTTTTTCTTCCACTGCATGATACAGCATCATCGTAAGCAGTCCGATAAATAACGTAAAAAATACATTCTGGTATCCCCATTCCATCCACTTACTCTTAAATGCAAGGTCAAATGGGATCTCCGATATCAGTGCAAACAGGCCGAGACGAATTGCATATTTTCTGACATCATGTGTATGCAAAAATCCCTGCACAAGCAAAAAGCAAAAAATCGGAAATGCTATTCTGCCGATCATCCGCATGATCGTATAAGTCCAATATAAATTTGCATTTCCCGACAACCAATTCATCACTGCTGTGTTGTCTGAGGTATCTAATCCATTCACCCCCTGCAAAATAAGCATGCGCCCTATTACCGCCGCGCCAATATGATCGATCAGCATCGTAATGATCGCAATCATTTTCAATGTGCTTCCATTTAGTCCATTTCTTTCTGTCATTGTTTTTTCCTTTTCTTTTTTGCAATTTGCCAATAACGGTTATGGGGCAAACCTTTTGACTCCCGAATCTATTTTATTTTTATGGTAATAGGAAATTCCAAGGAATTTCCTATTACCATAAAAAAACGACATTCACACTCCCGCCTGCAAGCAGGCAGAGTGTGAATATCGTTTTTCGGTCGCTGCTCGATTCTAACCAACGAATTCCTGAACACATCTTCTGTAAGCAGCTACCGGATCATCAGCCTGTGTGATCGGTCTTCCTACTACGATGTAATCAGAACCAAGTTCTTTTGCTTTTGCCGGAGTTGTGACACGTTTCTGATCGCCAACATCACCGTCTGCAAAACGTACACCCGGTGTAATTGTCAGGAATTTTTCTCCACATACTTCATGCACTTTTCCTGCTTCTAATGGAGAGCATACAACGCCATCTAAGCCTGCTTCCATTGTATTTTTTGCATAATGCATAACCGTCTGATCGATTGGTTTATCGATCCATAATTCCTGCTGCATCACTTCCTCGCTTGTAGAAGTCAGCTGTGTAACTGCGATCAGTAATGGTCTGCTGCCGTCTGCTCTTGTAAGTCCTTCGATCGCAGCTGACATCATTGCTTTCGTTCCTGCTGCATGTACATTACACATATCAACATCCAGATTGGATAATACAGACATTGATTTTCTGACTGTATTTGGAATATCGTGTAATTTCAGATCAAGGAAAATCTTATGTCCCATTTTTTTGATCGTACGTACGATTTCCGGTCCTTCTGCATAAAAAAGCTCCATACCGATTTTTACAAATGGCTTCTCTTCCTCAAATTTGCTTAAAAACTGAATTACCTCTTCCTTGCTGTTAAAATCACATGCAATAATGACATCTCTTCCCATAACTTCATCCTTTCTGTACCCATTCCCTGCATACTGGTATTTTTGTTCTCATCAAAAAATACCATATCTGAAGAAAAAAGTAAATGGGAATCCCACCGGATAATTTTTTGGCTGATTTTCTGCATTTTTATATAGACAGACTCATTTTTTTGTGTTAATATAATGTAGCACAATTTGTGAACAACATAATTATCGGAATGTGGCTCAGCTTGGTAGAGCGCTTCGTTCGGGACGAAGAGGTCGCGTGTTCGAATCACGTCATTCCGACTATTGCCTGTAAATCTATCGATTTACAGGTTTTTTTGTATAAAAGGAGGTTTCTTCCCTATGAGAAAAACGGTACTCGTCACCGGTGCTTCCAGAGGTATCGGACGCGCAATTGCCGCTGCCTTTGCCAAAGAAGGCTACAATCTGGTCATTACCTGTTCCAAAACTGAAAATGAGCTGTTGCAGCTAAAACAAGAACTTGAATCGGCTTACTCTGTCGATGTTCTCGCCAGCATCGGGGATATCTCAGACCACGAATATGTCAAAGTTCTGTTTTCCCATATCGCAGATCGTTTCCATGGAGCTGATGTCGTTGTCAATAACGCCGGTGTCTCCTATGTCGGTCTGTTAGAGGATATGAGCATTGAAGAATGGAACCGGATTCTTGGTATTAATCTGACATCTGTTTTTTCAACCTGCAAGCTTGCCATTCCTTATATGCTTTCCAAAAAAGCAGGAAAAATTATTAATATCTCCTCTGTCTGGGGAAATGTAGGAGCTTCCTGCGAAGTTGCTTACTCTGCCTGCAAAGGAGGTATGAATGCTTTCACAAAGGGACTTGCAAAAGAGCTTGCGCCAAGCAATATCCAGGTAAACGCCATCGCCTGTGGCTGTATCGACACACAAATGAACGCCTGTTTCTCCGAAGAGGAACGCGCTGCTCTTGCAGATGAGATCCCATCCGGGCGTTTCGGACTCCCGGAAGAGGTTGCCGCCCTTGCCATTTCTCTCGCAGAGGGCAATGATTATCTGACCGGACAGGTCATCACTTTAGACGGCGGCTGGCTGTAAGCCTTTTTTATACCTGCAACAGGATATCGTTTTTTATAAACAAAAATGCGAACTTTTTCTCAGATTCTAAGAAAAAGTTCGCATTTTATGAATTATCCCATTTTCTTCATTTGATTGCTATAGAATTTTTCTATTACATAAGAGGAGCGATCAGATGAAATTATACGGAGAACGTCTTCTATTTGTTTTGGAAGAAAAAAACATCACCCAGCGCGCATTAGCCAAAGCAGTTCATATTGCACCAAATACACTGAACGGATATATCCATCAGCAGAATCGGCAGATCAACGATGACCTGCTCGATGCCATTGCAGAGTACCTGAATGTTTCAACAGATTACCTTGCCGGAAAGACTTCCCAACCCGGTCGGTACGGAACGCCACGGACACATGGCGAAACCATTATCCTCAATAACTACCGCAAAATGAATTCCGACAATCAGAAGCTTATGGAAACCTTATCTTACCACCTTCTCACTCAGCAATCAGAATAATCACTGTTCGCGCCGGCACATTTAATGTCTTTTTATAATAAAATTCTGTCATGGTCTCGAAATCTTTTCCATCCGCATATTCCACTGAAGTATTCACACAGACCTTCCACTCCATTCCGTTTGGCAATTCAGGCAGCTGCATGATCAACGGTTCCCAATATGCATTCATACAATAAAAAATAATATCATCCCTGATATTTTTCTCATCTCTTCCTGCATACATAATACCAATCAGATGACTATTACTGTCCGTTCCTCCATTCCATGGGAAACCATTGTGGATGCTGATCTCCGGAAGCTTACATACCGCAGGCTCTGTTGTCTTTCGCAGGATCGCATATTTTTTCCGGAATGCGATCATGTAGCGGAAAAAGTCATGAATCTCCTGATACTTCTCCATACGCGACCAGTCTAACCAGGATGTGATGTTATCCTGACAATATGAATTGTTATTTCCAAACTGTGTATTACAGAACTCATCCCCGGCAAAGAACATGGCCGGTCCCCGGCTGCACATCAGCGTTGCAAATGCATTCTTTATCATTCTGCGGCGCAGACCATCGATCTGCGTATTGTCTGTTTCTCCTTCTTCCCCACAGTTCCAACTGTTTCCATTATTATCACCGTCTGTGTTATTCCAGCCATTTTTCTCGTTGTGTTTTACATTATAAGAATACAGATCATATAATGTGAAGCCGTCATGACAGGTTAAAAAGTTTACGGATGCACTTTTTCCACGATGCTCCGGATCATAAAGGTCTCGTGAGCCTGTGATCCTTGTGATCGCAGTTCCTGCCATGCCTCCATCTCCTTTTAAGAAGCGTCGCATGTCATCACGGTATCTCCCGTTCCACTCTGCCCACCTGCTCCAGGAAGGAAAGCTTCCTACCTGATAAAGGCCACCTGCATCCCAGGCTTCAGCGATCAGCTTTGCTTTTCCAAGGATTGGATCACAGGCAAGACTCTGTAAGATTGGCGGATTATTCATCGGTGCACCATTTTCATCCCGGCTTAAAATCGATGCCAGGTCAAAACGGAATCCATCTACTCTGTACTCGGTTACCCAATAGCGCAGACAGTCCAGGATAAACCGGCTTACGATCGGATGATTACAGTTCATAACATTTCCACATCCACTGAAGTTGTAATAGTATCCTTCCGGTGTAAGCATATAATAAATATTATTATCGATTCCTTTGAATGAGAAACATGGTCCTAATTCGTTTCCTTCTGCAGTATGGTTAAATACCACGTCCAGAATGACCTCTATTCCGTTTTCCTTCAGTTCATAAATGAGATTTTTCATCTCATCCCCTTCATGGTTATGCTCCACGACAGAACTATAGCTCGTATTCGGCGCAAAGAAACAGACTGTATTATAACCCCAATAGTTATAAAGCCGTTCCCCGTCTACGACCCTTGTTCCCTCCATCTCATCGAATTCAAATACCGGCATCAATTCCACTGCATTTACACCGAGATCCTTCAGATATGGAATTTTTTCGCGGAGTCCTTCAAAGGTTCCCCGTGCCTTTACACCGGAGGATTCATCCTTCGTGAATCCACGCACATGCATCTCGTAAATGATCAGATCTTCAAATGGATGGTTCGGAGACTTAATATTCCCCCAGTCAAAGTTATTCTCCACAACTCTGGCATGGTAAATAAAGTTCCCATCACCTTCCGGTTTTTCACCCCATTCACGCTGGCCTGTAACAGCCCTCGCATATGGATCCAAAAGAATATTATCTTTATTAAAACGCAATCCCTTCTTCTCATCATAAGGTCCGTCAAACTGATACGCATATTCAAACTCTTCCATATTGAGTCCATAAACAAGCATGGAATACGTATTTCCTATACGATAGGTTTCCGGGTAAGGCAGTCTTGCAAACGGTTCTTTCTCTTTTGGATGGAACAAAAGCAATGTACAGCTATATGCCCCCATAGAATGGACTGTGAAGCTGATGCCATCCCCCGCTCTCGTTGCACCATCTCTGTTATAATGTCCAGGCCGCACCTGAAATCCTGCTATTTCATCCAGCGGCTGTAACCGCTGTCCTCTTACTGGTCTTCTAAAATTCATTTATTCTCCACCTCATCTGATTCTCTTCCATGCATTTCATGTTTTATGCCTTTGTTCTTCTTACAAATCTATGCAAATTTTTTTGCAGATTTGCAGGCATCTGTATTCACTCTGTAATTGTAATGCTATGTAGCAGTACACTATTATTTATTATACGTCGGTGATGTTTATTTTACAAATGTTACTTCTTACAAAGATTTTGGTTACACTTTTCCTGCTTTATGCAAGCTGGCAGTTCCGGGTTACTGTTACGAAGCAGTATTTTAAAATGAATTTGAATTGTATATTTCAAATAAAAATGTTAAAATAGGTTCAGCTATCATACATTGCGATGATTTTTATATTTTACGGGAGGTTTTCATATATGGAAGAGAAAATTTACAAGACAATGGGCTCTGTCGGAGCTGCCAATATCACCGTTGGTATCTGTGTCCTTGTATGTGGGATCGTATCCGGCATCCTTCTGATCGTAAATGGCGGAAGATTATTAAAACACAAAAGTAAAATTATTTTCTAAAAAATGCCGAAGCTTTCGTAATATCCTCTTTGGGGATATCAGGAAAGCCTCGGCATTTTCTTTATTTCTGTCCTGGTGAGCAGAATAACTTATGAACATTCTACTGCCACTTTGATCACACCATCTTTCTTATTTTCAAAAAGATCATATGCCTCCGCAATCCTGCTCAATGGATAAGTATGCGTGATCAGCGGCTCCGTATTAATCTTTCCTTCTGCGATGAGCCTTAGTGTTTCTTCACAGTCACAGCCATCTACGCCACCTGTTTTAAAGGTAAGATTTTTTCCATACATATCCGGAAGCGGTAAAGTCTGGGCTTCGTTATAAAGGGCAACCACCGTCACAATTGCATTTGGTCTTGCACACTCCCACGCCAGCTGGAATGTAGATGCAGCTCCGGCAACTTCAAGAACTACGTCTGCTCCACCATGTTCACTGTTTGCCAGAACAAACGCTTTGCAGTCTTCCGGCGAAACTGTAAGTACTTCCGGATAATGTTCTTTTATAAAATGAACCCTGTTTTCATCTTTTTCACACATAATGATATGCTTCGGCTTCTTTAACATAACACAAAGCAGTGTGCAAATACCCGTAGGTCCTGCTCCAATGATCAATACGGTATCCTCTTCTGTGATCTCTGAAATGCGTGCTGCCCAGTATCCGGTAGCAAGAACATCCCCTACAAATAAAGCCTGTCTGTCCGTCACTCCTTCCGGAATCTTATTTAATCCCTGATCTGCAAACGGCACGCGCACATACTCCGCCTGTCCGCCATCAATACGGCATCCAAGTGCCCAGCCGCCATTCTCATCGGTACAATTATTTACATAACCCTTCCTGCAGAAAAAACATTCCCCACAAAAAGTCTCTACATTTACCGTCACGCGGTCACCTGGTTTTACCTTCGTTACTGCGGAACCAACTTCTTCCACAATTCCTACCATCTCATGGCCTACTGTAATTCCCGGAACTGCGCGCGGAACACTCCCATGCTTTATATGCAGATCACTGGAACAGATACTGGCAAGTGTCACTTTTACAATCGCATCCCTCTCATGAAGAAGTACCGGTTTTGGCTTCTCCATTAATTGAAATTTCCCCTTTGAAACATAAGTATACGTCTGCATCTTGATCCCCTTCCTTCTTTGCATTCTCTTATCTGCTATTATATCGGTCTATGGATCTCATTACAACTTTATTTCTACTGCTGTCGCAAAGACTCTGTCATCATAATGTTTTCACCATACTCATTCCGGCAATTTTAAGGTATGATTCTAAAAACGTTAAATTGCTTTTTCTCTCTTCCTGTGCTACACTAAAGCGTATAACACTCTAAAGAGCAATGGTGGTTTTCAATCTTCCTTTCTTTAGCAGTATTTAAATCGTAACAGAAATGAGGTTTTTTTATGGACAAACACAAAAGAAGTACTTTCTCCGGAAAGCTCGGCTTCGTCCTGTCAGCAGCAGGCGCTTCCGTCGGACTTGGAAATATCTGGCGCTTTCCATACCTTGCAGCCAAATATGGCGGTGGAATTTTTCTCCTAATTTACATTATTCTTGCACTGACTTTCGGTTATACCATGATCATAGCAGAGACTTCCCTCGGACGTATGACAAAGAAAAGTCCTGTTGGCGCTTATCATTCTTTCGGAAAATCACACCTGTGGTCAGCAGGCGGCTGGATCAATGCCATCATCCCGATTCTGATCGTACCTTATTACTCCGTAATCGGAGGCTGGGTAATTAAATACCTGATAGAATATTTTTCCGGACACAGCCAGTTAGTTGCTGAAGATTCCTATTTTTCCACTTTTATTTCCAGTGGTTTTTCGGCTGAGATCTGCTTTATTATTTTTGCCTTGTGTACGCTTGGTATTATTTATGCCGGTGTCCAGAATGGAATTGAGCGTGTTTCTAAATTCATGATGCCGATTCTGGTCGTACTGTCATTGATCATTACCATTTATTCCGTGACAAGACCTGGTGCCCTCAAAGGTGTCTCCTATTTTCTGATACCAAACCTTGACAACTTCTCCTGGATGACCGTCGTATCTGCAATGGGCCAGATGTTTTATTCTCTTTCCATCGCCATGGGTATCCTTATTACCTTTGGTTCTTATATGAAGAAAGATCTGTCCATTGAGGAATCCACCGAGCGTGTTGAAATTTTTGACACAGCGATCGCGATCATGGCTGGTCTGATGATCATTCCTGCTGTCTTTGCTTTTTCCGGTGGGGATCCTGACACGTTACAGGCTGGACCTGCATTGATGTTTATTACGATTCCAAAAGTATTCGCCAGCATGGGACTTGGAACTGGTGTTGGAATTTTATTTTTTGTTCTTGTTCTGTTTGCTGCAATGACAAGTTCTATCGCACTGACAGAAAGCGCCGTATCCACCTTTGAAGATGAGCTTCACTGGAGCCGTAAGAAATCAACTGTTATCATGACGATCATTATGATCTTCCTTGGCAGCCTCTCCTGCCTCGGATATGGTCCACTTTCCGGTGTCACCATTCTTGGCATGCAGTTTTTAGACTTTTTTGACTTCCTGACAAACTCTGTCATGATGCCGATCGCTGCTTTTGCAACCTGCCTGTTTATCTCCAAGGCTGTCGGTATTGATAAGATTGAAGAAGAAGTCACAGCTGGTGGAAATCCATTCCGCAGAAAAAAGGTTTTCACTTTTATGATCCGTTATATCTGCCCGCTTTTTGCAGTGATCATTCTTCTCAGCTCCGTTGCAAATGCTTTCGGTCTGATCTCTATGTAAAACATATTTATTATTGCCGTGAATACGGAAAAAAAGGTTCCGATGTATCTTCTTTCTTTGAAGTTACATCGGAACCCTTTTTATTTACAATACAGTTCCTCTAATTTTTCTCTGCGATACCGCTTTCTAATCGTCTTAACAGCGTCACGATCGGCACAATGAGTAACCCACAGAAAAAATTGCTGACACCATGCACAAAATCCCACGGCAGCCCTGCAATAATCCACGCGATCATACCTTTCAGATTGAGTCCGAACAAAATTGCCTGCGCCGGTGCATAGAGTGTTCCAAATAAAAATCCATGTCCTGCATTTACAATCATATATATCATCGGGCGGATTTTTTCGGCATATTTTGCGGAAGCAGCATCGTCACGCCCCACAAAATGGTCCATAAATATAAATACGGGATCCACCATGTTGCAAAGCCGGTAAATATCCCATTCAGCAACACATACGTGTAAATCGGATAAAGTGCTTTCTTTCGATAAACAATGGTAAATGCCATCGTGAACATCCCTAGCAAACTTCCACCTGACACATTTTCATCGTTGTCAGCGCTGCCTCATGGCTTTCCGGTGTCACACCTGCACAACAGGATGCGATGACTTTCACACAAATATTCGGCAGGTAGGCCTTAATCAGTAATGCATTTGATACCACACAGATATCTGTGCACAGACCAACCAGTGTTACTTCCACCTCTTCTTTTTCTGCGATCTTCGTAATTTCCTCAGCCAGCTCTTTCGATCCAAACGTTGGCTTATCTATTACCTTTGCATCTTTTAAGACGGCTGCAACCTCTTTGTTGATTTCCCAGCCGTTAGTATTTTTTACACAATGGACAACCGGAAGGTGTTTTCCTTCCTGCGTTTCGAGATAATTTTCCGGATGCGTATCCCTTGTTGCAAAAATGTCTTCCGTACGGTATTTTTTTATCTCTTCTACGACATTTTCAACAATCCCAACTGCCTCTTTTGTTCCAAGGGAACCATCGACAAAATCATTCTGCATATCCACCACAACTAATATCTTTCTCATGATCGATCTCCTCTTTTTATACGCTGATGTTCTTTTGTCATAAAGTAACACTTTACAGTTGTCTTGTCAACCAACGTACTGGACACGCTTCACTCTTTCAGAGACTTATCAATATGTTTTTCACAATGAAAATGTTTTTTTCCTCAACGCAAAAAATTTTATTAATTATATTGATATAAAATAATAAAAATCAGGTTAAATTCACGCAAAATATTAAAATTAATCAATAATACTGATAAAGTTTGTCAGTTTACGAAAGCTTTTATCTATGTTATTCTAGTGCTACAATCTATTTTAAGGGGATAACATTTTATGGAAAAAAAGTCAAATCATTTTTCAGGACAGCTTGGCTTTGTCCTGGCCGCAGCCGGAAGTGCCGTAGGTGTTGGTAATTTATGGAGATTTCCATATCTTGCAGCCAAAGACGGGGGCGGTCTTTTTTTAATTATTTATTTTGTTTTGGTCATTACCTTCGGGTTTACACTTTTAACTTCTGACATTGCAATTGGACGCCGCACCAAAAAAAGTGCGATCGGTGCCTATACACAGATGCGTCCAAAGTGGAAATTCTTAGGCGTCCTGACATTCCTTGTTCCGGTTCTCATCATGACTTATTATGCTGTCATTGGCGGCTGGATCACAAAATATGCTGTTGTTTATCTGACCGGACAGTCTGAAGCGGCTGCCGGCGACGGCTATTTTACATCCTTTATCACTTCACCTGTATCACCGGTAATTTTTGCTCTCCTTTTTATGGGAGTAACTGCCGTTATTGTATACAACGGTGTTGAAGATGGAATTGAAAAAGTATCCAAATGGATGATGCCGGTACTTCTCGTCCTTGTTGTCGTAATCTCTGTCTATTCTTTGACACTGAAACATACCGATGCTTCCGGTGTGACCCGTACCGGTTGGCAGGGATTTATTTATTACCTGACACCAGACCTTGAAGGACTTACGGTTCAGAGATTCTTACAGATCCTGTTAGATGCAATGAGTCAGCTCTTCTTCTCTTTAAGTGTTTCCATGGGAATCATGATCACCTATGGTTCTTACGTAAAACCGGATGTAAACTTAAATAAAGCCGTCAATCAGATCGAGATTTTTGATACCGGAGTTGCTTTTCTTGCAGGCGCTATGATCATCCCGGCTGTATTTGTTTTCTCTGGTACAGAAGGCATGGGCGCCGGACCAAGTCTGATGTTCGTTTCCCTTCCGAAGGTTTTTAATGCCATGGGAAAAGCTGGTATTGTTGTCGGCATTCTGTTTTTTGTAACTGCTATTTTTGCAACATTATCTTCCTGTATTTCTGTTTTGGAATCTATCACTGCAAACTGTATGGAAATTTTCCACTCAGGTAGAAAGAAAACAGTTCTTGTTTTATCTGTGATCTATCTTGCAGCTTCTGCCGTCATCACTTTAGGTTACAGCATCTTCTATTTCGAAGTGAAGCTTCCTAATGGATCTACCGGGCAGTTATTGGATATCATGGATTACATCAGCAATAGCGTTATGATGCCATTTATTGCATTTTTATCAACCATCCTGATCGGCTGGGTCGTATCACCGGATTATGTCATCGATGAGATGGAACGAAGCGGTCACACCTTCCGAAGAAAACATCTCTATCGCATTATGATCCGCTATATTTCACCGGTACTGATGTTCATTCTGTTCCTTCAGTCAACGGGTGTCCTGTCATAAAATGGATGAACAGATGTAATAGGGAATTCAAGGAATTTCCTATTACATAAAAAACAGGCAGGAGCCTCGTATATATACTTAATTTTAAGTCTGTACGAAGCTCCTGCCTGTTTTTTTACTATCATTTCATCTTAAATTAACAGATTTCCACAAGTTCAATTTTAAAGTTTAACTCTTTTCCTGCCATCTCATGATTTGCATCAAAAGTGATAATTCCGGCTTCTTTTGCTGCTACTGTAACAGGGAATGGCTGTCCCATTTCATTCTGCAGATAAACCTGCTGTCCTACTTCTAACTCCTCAGAGCCAGGTAACTGGCTGATCTCCACATTAAAAATAGCATTTGGATTCGGTAATCCATACGCTTCCTCCGGCATCAGATGTACATCAATGATCTGGCCAACTTCCATATCTGCCACTGCACGGTCAAATCCTTTGATCATCATGCCTGCACCACAAACAAATTCCAATGGTTCGTTGCGGTCATAAGAAGAATCAAACTTTGTTCCATCATTAAAGGTTCCTGTGTAATGAACTTTCAATGTCTTTCCTACGTTCTTTCCTTCGATGTCATTTGCTGATCCACAGCCACCCTGGCATCCGCAGCCATGATCTCCACTTTCTTCGCCGTGTGAACCGCAGCCACAGCTATGTCCTTCTTCTTCATCATGGTGATGTCCACATCCATGATCTCCGCAAGTATGGCCTTCCTCATGATGATCACAGGTCTGTCCTGCATCTGCAAGATTTCCATTCAGATAATCCTCTACTGCCTGATCTGTATCCCCGGAAGCTCCTGAGCATACTTCAATTCCTGCCTCTGTAAGTGCATTGATCGCACCTCCGCCAATTCCGCCACAGATTAAAACTTTTACGTCTTCATCCGCAAGAACTCCTGCTAATGCACCATGTCCTACTCCGTTAGAGCTGATCACTTCACTGGAAACTACTTTATTGTTTTCCACCTCATATACTTTGAAGTTCTCTGTTCTTCCAAAGTGCTGGAAAACCTCCCCATTCTCATATGTTACTGCAATCTTCATTTTTCTTTCCCCTTCTTCTTTTTATACTATTGCACTATAAAATAATATTCCTGTGCAAAGCCTGTCTTCTATTATAGCGAAAATACTGGTTTCTGGCAAGTTTACTGCACAGGAAAGCCTTCTCTGCATACAATATAGTTCTGAATCACTTTTTTCTGCAGCCCTTCGCCTATTACAATGATCACTGCCTGTCCTTTTTCGATCGGATTCGTTGTTATTCCGTTGTGCGTTGCATTTAACTGGATCCAGCTTCCATCTTCCTTTTCCAAAAATCCCTTCACACGGAACACTTCTCCACATTGCCTGTCATTCATTAGCATTTCAACGGCTTCCATTAACTGCTGCTCCGTCATATCGACATTCATAAAATAAACGGATTCAAATCCCTTTTTCTCATCCATATCTGGCTTGCAATAGCTTTCCATCTGATAGCCGGATTCAGTCAGGTTATCAAAATCCTGATTTGTCAACGCAAGCGTGCTTTTACGCAATACTTCCCTGTCCACCTTACGTAAACATTTTATACGCTCTAATGCACGGTTTAAATGCATAACAGCTGCATCTGCCTGCTCCTTTGTCACTTCGTCTGCATGACTTAGAACGATTGCTCCCGCATTTGCCACTTCTGAAGCAAGAATATATTCTGCATCTTCGGACAGCTGTTCTTCCAGATTAGCATCCACGATCGCGATCACATTTCCAACTTCATACCATCTGTCTAACGGTTCTTCCCTTAATGCATCAAAAAATTCATCTACGTCAAAAATACCGGACGGCTCCACGATCACCCGGTCATAACCGCACATGCCCATTGCGATCAGCTTCGTTTTAAAACGCCTTCTGTGGCAGTCCGCATCGCAGCCTCCTGACACCATCTCCAGCTCACAATGATCTCCCATTAGATCCTGTAACAGCATCATGTCCACATTCACTGCACCAAAATCATTTTCAAGAATTCCTATGTTCTCCCCCTTTGCCAAAAGATATTCTGCATATTTTTTCAGAAAAGTCGTCTTCCCTGCTCCTAAAAATCCTGTTATTAAGTCTATTTTTACCATGCTTCTGTGTCCTTTTCTAATAGCCAGCGTTCCAGCACCTCTTGCAGTTTCCGGATATCTAACGGCTTCGACATATGTTCATTCATCCCTGCATTCTTTGACTTCTGGATATCCTCGGCAAATGCATTCGCTGTCATTGCAATGATCGGCACCTTTTTGGCATCCGATCTGTCAAGTGAGCGGATTGCCTCTGTCGCTTCGTAGCCATTCATGACCGGCATCTGGATGTCCATAAAAATCAGCTGGAAATATTGCTCTGGTTTACCCAGAAACATCTCCACTGCCGCTTTTCCATTCTCCGCGCGTGTTACCTTTGCACCTGTCATTTCAATGAGCTCGCTGGCAATTTCACTGTTTAAATCATTATCTTCGACTAAAAGTACTTGTTTCCCCTTAAAATGATCATTCTGGATCTCACAAAGCCCGTTTTCCGGCTTGCTGTCAAAAGATACTTTTTCTTTCTGCTCGGTCTGTTCATCCTGAAGCTTTAAGAAAATCGAAATCGTAAATGTACTTCCCTTTCCCGGCTCACTTTCAATCTGGATCGTTCCATTCATCATATCCGCAATATTTTTTGCAATTGCCATTCCCAGACCGGTTCCCTGGACTTTGGTTGTTCTCCTGGCATCTTCTCTTGTAAAAGGCTCAAAAATTATCTTTTGGAAATCTTTGCTCATTCCAATGCCATTATCCCTGATTATAAATTTGTAACAACCGATTCCTTTTGATTTTGTTGGAATCTCTGAAACAAAAAATTCTATCCTTCCGCCGTCCGGTGTATACTTGATCGCATTGCTCATAATATTCATAATGAGCTGCTGGATACGAAGACTGTCACCTTTTACTTCCTCATGCTCCATCTGCTTAATATGCACTTCAAAAGAATGTTTGTGGACCTCTATCCCGCTCCTTGTCAAATCTATGATATTATCCACAAACTCACACATGTTAAATGCTTCCTCAGATAAGGCGATCCTGCCACTTTCAATCTTAGACATATCCAGCACTTCATTGATCAGTCCCAATAAATGCTTGCTTGAGCTTGTGATCTTCGCCAGACAGTCTGTTATCTTCTCTCTGTCATCCACATGTGCGCCTGCAATCGCTGTCATTCCTACAATTGCATTCATTGGTGTACGGATATCATGTGACATATTAGAAAGAAAATCTGATTTTGCCTGGTTTGCACGATTGGCTGTCTCATATGCCTCTTTCAGTGCCTTTCGCGATTCGATCTCCATTTTCTTGATCGGTGTGACATCCTGCGAAATAAAAAGAATCTTTTGCGGCTTTCCGTCCCTCCATGATAATGCCGATATCGCAATGGTCTTAAATCTGCTCTCATCCAATGTGCAATATTCAAACCGGTAAACATCATCCGGTGTCTTTAACAGTTTTTGCATATTTTCGATCGAAAATACTTCTTCTAACCGTCCTTCTCCGGAAATCATCTTATAAGTTGCACAAACTGCTTCTATTATCTCCTGGTAGGAACCTCTTGTTGGATAGAACGGTCCTATTTTTTGGTCTAGCATCTCGTAAGTCTTCGTCTCTAAGTCAAAAACTGCATAGCTATCCACTATTTTGGCAGTTCCCTGAATGAGCATATCCATTGTTTCGTTCTTCCGCGTAAGTTCCTGGATCTGCTCTGCCTCCAGCTTTGCTTCCGTAATATCACGTATGTATACAAGTGCATAGTCCATCGATTCTGCCATCTCATCCAGTATGATCACATTCCGTACCCAGCGTTTTTCTCCATTTAATCGAATCAGGCATTCCAGACTCACTTCATGATTGCCATCTGCGAATTTTTCCTTGACATAGTTTGTATCAAAAATCATTGCGACTGCTTTCTGATACTCTTCACAGACGTAATACCGGATATAATGCTGGATCAAATCTTCCCATGTATTCATGCTGCCAAGTGCAGCAACCCGCTCATCCTCTTTTTTTACTGCATCAAAGCGGTTTTCTTTCAGGTTTACATAATATTCGCAAATATTTGCCTCTGTAAATGCCCTATGAAAAGCTTCTACCTTTTGCTTTTGTATTTTCTGCCTTTTCTTCCGTTCAATGTTGATTAAAATGCCTGCCATCCTGCGAGGTTTTCCATCAAGGCCTCTCTCCACTTCTCCGCAATCCCGAAACCATTGATAGGTTCCATCGCTTAACTGCATACGGTATTCAACAATATACTTTTTCTTCCCCGTGCAGTCCAGTAATGCTTCCTGTAGCTTTCTCTGTGCTTTTTCTTTGTCATCCGGATGCAGGCGGCTGGCCCAGCTTTCTATCTCATTCGGAAAATCAAGGATATCATGAAAACCAAGCATTCTTCGAAAATCATGACTATACACAATGGATTCACTTCCATCCGGCGCAATGTCAAGATACCAGTATGCAGCTTGCATAGCTTCACTTATCAGGTGCAGATTCTGCTGCATCCAGTCAATCTGAACAGACATGATCCAGAGCTGTTCGCCTCTTTCGTCCTCCGTATCCCGCTTCATCAGCCGCACATAAAGAGGAACCCCGTTCTTTGTCAGTATCCGACCTTCCCCTTCGCCCTGGATCTTTTTGAATCTCTCCACTTCCAGAAAAGAACGGTTCTCCCCGTAAAACATATTTTTCAAGGAACCTTTGGTTGTTTTCATAAACGTTTCAAGGCTATAGCCCAGATTATATAAAAGAAAACCACTTACGTTGGAAATACTTAAGTTTTCATCATAATAACCTGCCATTAAGCCAACCGCATGATTACGGCAAATGATGTCTCTTGCCAGATCATATTTTTCTTCGCTCAGACC
>CAKRLC010000041.1 GCA_934358955.1 uncultured Roseburia sp.
ATTTATTTTTCACAATTATCATAGCGTAAGTAAAATAGCCTGATCATTACAAAAAGAGGAGAAAGAAAATGCTTATTTATCTTGTATTTCTGATCGTATGCTTTGGCGCATCGATCGTAGGTGCTATCTGTGGAATCGGTGGTGGAGTGATCATCAAACCGGTTCTTGATTCTTTTGGAGTGTTGGATGTAACTGCCATCAGCTTCTTATCCGGCTGTACGGTTCTTTCCATGACAACCTATTCTGTATTGAAGAATAAAATCAGCGGGGAATCACATGTTACAATGAAAACAGGATTTCCACTGGCAATCGGAGCAGCAGTTGGTGGATTGATCGGAAAATGGCTGTTTTCCTATGTAAAATCTTTAAGCAGTGATCCAAACAAGGTTGGAGCTGTGCAGGCATTATGCCTTTTGATCGTTACACTTGGAACTTTGATCTATACTATTTATAAAGCAAAAATCAAGACCTATGAAGTCGACAGCGCAATTGTTTGTGTACTGATCGGTATTTTTCTTGGAATTATGTCTTCTTTCCTCGGAATTGGTGGCGGACCGATCAACCTGGTTGTTTTGTTCTTCTTCTTTTCTATGCCAACGAAGCTTGCAGCAGAGAATTCCTTATATATTATTTTCTTTTCACAGATCGCAAGCCTGATCTCTACGATTGTGACAGGAAGTGTTCCGGATTTCCAGATCGGTGTGCTGGTACTTATGGTTGCAGGTGGAATTGCAGGTGGAATCTGCGGACGTGCAATCAATAAAAAAATTGATGAGAAGACAGTGGATAAGCTGTTTATCGCATTAATGGTCTTAATGATCGTGATCAATATTTATAATATTTACAAATTTATGTAAAAAAGCAGACAGAGGAGGTATTTATGCCGCCAATCAGTGTTTTGATGAAACCATCTTCAGGGATGTGCAACATGAAATGTGACTATTGCTTTTACTGTGATGAAACACAGAAACGAATCCAGGAATCTTACGGATTTATGTCAGAGCAGACTCTAAAAAATGTGATCCGTAAGACAATGCTGCGTGCAGAAGGGGCAGTCAGTTACGCTTTCCAGGGAGGCGAGCCGACACTCCGGGGACTGGAATTTTTTGAAAAAGTAGTGGCGTTTGAAAAACAATATAATAAAAACGGGATCCGCGTGAATAATGCGCTTCAGACCAATGGATATCTGATCGATGAGGCATGGTGCAGATTTTTTAAGGAAAATCATTTTTTGGTTGGACTGTCTGTCGATGGAACAAAAGAAATCCACGATACGTATCGCCATAGTAAAAATGGCGAGCCGACATTTGACAGAGTCTGCCATGCAGCGGAGTTGATGGATATTTATGGTGTGGAATATAATATTCTGACTGTAGTAAACCAAAAGGTAGCGTCAGAAATTGCAAAGATTTATGAGTTTTATAAAAAACAGGGATGGCATTATCAGCAATATATTGCCTGTCTTGATCCGTTAGATGAAGCGCATGGAGAAAATGAGTATGCACTTGAGCCGGAGCAGTATGGAAGATTTCTGATCGAGCTTTTTGAATTATGGTATGCGGACTGGAAGAACGGTGCACAGCCATATATCCGGCAGTTTGAAAATTATGTCGGCATCCTTTTAGGGTATCAGCCGGAAGCCTGTGACCAGCGGGGAATCTGTGGGATCCAGAATGTCGTGGAGGCAGATGGAAGTGTGTATCCATGTGATTTTTATATGTTAGATGAATATCGTCTTGGTAATTTTAATGCAAATCAGATGGAAGAGATCAATGCAAAAAGAAAAGAGATCGGATTTATCGAGCGGTCGCTGCAGTTAAAAGAATCCTGCAAATCCTGTCCGTATTTTACAATCTGCCGTGGTGGATGCCAGAGAAACCGGGATTTTGACCAGGCATCTGGAATGTATGAAAATTATTTTTGCAAAAGTTATGAGATGTTTTTTGATGTGTGCCTGCCGAAGATGCAAGAGATGGCGGAGACATTGAAGAGAAGATAACTTTGTTATTATTTCACAAAAACTACCGCCAAAATATGGAATATCTGTCAATTGAAAAATCTATATTTTGGTGGTAATTTAAATATAGAAATTGAAAACGTTTACAAAACAAGATTGGAGAACCAACAGTTTATGAATGCATCGATCCATGATGTAGCAAAAAGAGCAGGTGTTTCCATAGCTACAGTTTCCAGAGTTGTGAACAATTCTGCCGGTGTGAAAGAAAGCAAGGTTGCAGCAGTAAAGGAAGCACTGGAGTATTATGATTATCAGCCAAGCCAGTTTGGCAGAGGACTTGTAACAGGCACGTCCAAAATGATTGGTGTTTATTCACCATTAGCAGGTGGAAGCATGTTTGAAAGTGGATATATGTTAGAGTGCCTGCGGGGAATTGATAATATTATCAGAGAAAGTTCTTATAGCCTCTTGCTGATGAATGAATCTGTTTCTTATGAGAAAAGCGAAAAAGCAAAGCCGAAATTTATAGAGTATGTAAACCAGAAAAAAATAGACGGATTGATCGTACTGACGATTCCAGCTGATGGAAGACTGGAAGGTGCATTAAGTGCCATTATCGAAGATGATTTTCCGGTGGGCTATATTGGAAAACGATTTGGTGATAAGGGAATGAATGTGTATGCCAGCTATGAGGAATATATGATGGATGGTATCCGGAGACTTTATGAGAAAGGACACCGGGAAATCGCTTTTCTTCCACTAAAAAGCAGGAGTGCTACGAACCAGAAGATTAAGAGCAAAGCAGAGATAAAGTATTCTGGCTTAAAAGTAAATATTACAGACACCACGTCAGATATTAACATTGAATTTTTAAGAGATATTTTAAACTATATGATAGAAGAGGAGCAGGTCACGGCAATGATCGCAGAAGATTTGCGATTGGTAGTTAAGGTACAGAGCATATTATCTACCATGGGAAAGCAGATTGGAAATGATATTTCAGTGATCTGCGTTGAACATGTAAAAAATGAAGGGGCTAAAATGCTTCCGAAAATTGATTGTTACTATGTGCCAGCATTACAGTTAGGTGAAACGATTGCTACAGAATTACTTGATAACCTTACCGGGAAAAAAACAAAAGAGGTTTCCAAAAGGTTTATGCCGGAGTATATGGAAAGAGGATCTGTAAAAGAAATAGAATGTTAGAATCTATCCTGGTGGAAGATGTTATCTTCCACCGGAAAGCTGCCTGAAAAACAGGTATTTTTATGCAATAGGAAATTCCCTGGAATTCCCTATTACATAAAAAGGCACTAACGTGCCAATGATGTGCACTCGCGCGAAGATGTAGGTTGTCGCAAGCGACCGCATTCGGCGCGAGCATGTGCAAGGCACAAGCTTTATTTTTTTAACAATTTTGAAAACGTTTACAAAATTGTTAAAATGAAAATTGAAAATTTTCAAAAAGGATCAGTATATGAAATCACCAGATTTTTATATAAATGAAGACACAAAAAGGAGAGGAGAAATTTATGAAAGCAATTATGGTAATGTATGATTCCCTGAACCGCGAAATGCTGGAATCATACGGCTGCAACTGGACCAAAACACCGAATTTTAAAAGACTTGCAGAGAAATGTGTACAGTTTGAACAGTGCTATGTAGGAAGCATGCCATGTATGCCAGCAAGAAGGGAACTCCAGACAGGAAGGATTAATTTCTTCCACAGAAGCTGGGGACCAATGGAACCGTTTGATGATTCCATGCCGGAAATTTTAAAGAAGGGAGGAATTTACACGCATTTGGTCAGTGACCATCAGCATTACTGGGAAGATGGCGGTGCTACCTATCACAATCGCTACTCATCCTGGGAAATTTCAAGAGGGCAGGAAGGAGATAATTGGAAAGCGGATTTGGGACATGGCTACGAGAAAGGTGCCGGAACTGTTTTTGAAAATAAGAAAGTAATGTTAGAGTATCCACTCTATGCGAGGATGATGGCACAGGATCAGATCAACCGTGAAGAGATGAATACGGAGGAAAAAACATCTCAGGCAGTTACCTTTGCAAATGGATTAGAGTTTATTGAAAAAAATCATGGGGAAGACAACTGGTTTTTACAGATCGAGACGTTTGACCCGCATGAGCCATTCTATACATTGCCGAAGGATAAAGAATTGTATCCACATCATTTTGAAGGTGATGCAGCAATGGAAGCTGACTGGCCACCATATGCGCCTGCAGTGGAATCTGAAAATACGATTGAGCATGTCCGTTACAATTATGCCGCATTAGTCAGCAAATGTGACCGTTATCTTGGAAAAGTATTAGATGTCATGGATAAATATAATCTTTGGGAGGATACGATGCTGATTGTAAATACAGATCATGGTTTCCTGCTTGGAGAACATGGCTGGTGGGGCAAAACAAGTATGCCGATTTACAACGAAATAGCACACACACCGTTATATATCTATGATCCGAGACGTGCAGACCTTGCAGGAGAAAAACGTCATGCGATCGTTCAGACGATTGATCTTGCACCGACGCTTTTAGAGTATTTTGGAATGGATATTCCAAAAGATATGGAAGGAAAACCGTTAAAACAGGTTATGGACGATGACACACCGATCCGTGATTATGCAGTATTCGGTTATCATGGAAGCCAGGTGGATGTTACAGATGGCAGATATGTTTATATGCATGCAGCAGCGCATCCGGAAGAAAAAGTTTATGAGTACACTTTAATGCCGACACATATGCGCCAGATGTTCCAGACAGAAGAATTACAGAACATTGAACTTGCAGGTCCATTTTCTTTTACAAAGGGATGCAAGGTCATGAAAATTGAGAAGAAAGATAAGATGGGGGATACGACATCTTTTGGAACAATGCTATTTGATCAGAAGGAAGATCCATCACAGAACACGCAGATCTGGGATGAAGCTGTAGAAGAACGGATGAAAGGATATATCCGTGAATATATGAAAAAGAATGAAGCACCGGAAGAATTGTATACACGTTTGGGATTGTAAAAATAAAAGGTTGCTTCAATCCTGAATTTAAGGTATCGTGAAAGGGGAACATTATGAATCAGAACTATGAAAAAGCAAAATTTATTGATGTATTTAAATATTCGTTTGGAGGACTGGGATCAAACCTTGCATTCTTCCTGGTAATGTCTTATTTGACATTCTTTTATACCGATATTTTTGGAGTAAATACCTATGCAGTAGCGACATTAATGCTTGTATCCAGATTTATCGACGCATTTACAGATCCGATTATGGGTATGATCGGTGATAATACAAGAAGTAAAATGGGAAAATATCGTCCGTGGATCATCTTTGGAGCACCGGTACTTGGATTATTAATTTTCTTACTGTTTACAGCACCTGAGATGTCTGCGACAATGAAAATTGTATATGCGTATGTGATCTATATTTTATATTCACTGGCATCTACTGTTGTAAATATTCCTTATCATGCATTGACACCAGTGCTTTCAGAAGATCCTCAGCAGAGAACGGAAATTGTTGCATGGAAACAGGGAATGGGAACTGTTTCACAGTTTATCATTACAATCCTTGCATTACCATTGGTAGATCTTTTTGGTGGTGGAAAACAGGGATGGGCCCTTTATGGAGCACTTATCGGTATTCTTACAACCATCTCTTTCTGGATCTGTGCATGGGGCGGAAAGAAATATGATAAAGTAGATACAGAAGTAAAAACAGAGAAGTTTAATTTAAAAGAAAATTTACAGCTTCTTGCAGGAAATAAACCGATGCTTATGCTTATGATCGCATTTGGTACAGACGTTCTTGCAAATGCTACTTACAGTGCAGTAAATATGTATTACTTCAAATACGTACTTGGAAGAGAAGATTTAGTATCACCGGTCGCAACTGCAATTTTAGTAGGAAGTATTATTTCAATTCCATTACTTCCACCACTTACGAAATTATTTGGTAAAAAGAGATTATACTGGTTTGGAAGTCTGTTATCTATTTTACCGCTTGCTGTTATGTGGATCAAACCGACTGCACCGGTGATCGTGCTTATGAGTATGATGGGCGCATTTGGATTTGTTTCAAAACTTCCTGGTAACCTTGGCTGGGCAATGCTGCCGGAATGTTCTGATTATGCAGAATGGAAATATGGAAAACGTGGAGATGGTTTATTATCTTCATCCCTGACATTCATTAATAAATTCGGTATGGCGATCGGCGGATTTATTGCAAGCTTTTTCCTTGGTCTGGTTGGGTTCGTAGCAAACCAGGATCAGTCACAGTCGGTTATTAATATGATCGT
The DNA here is from genome assembly GCA_934358955.1 of uncultured Roseburia sp. Lineage (GTDB taxonomy): Bacteria > Bacillota > Clostridia > Lachnospirales > Lachnospiraceae > Roseburia. Next base: position 6,272 of record CAKRLC010000041.1, read on the forward strand.
ATTTTTAAGATTTGGTATGCCGATTTTAGGTTATGTCGCATCTTTGATCTCAATGTATTTCTATGAGATCACAGACAAGAAATATGAAGAGATCCGTAAAGATCTGGATGCAAGACATGCAAAATAAATAAAGATTGACCGAGCTCTTTAAAGTGAGAGATGCTTTTTGTCCGAAGGGCAGGAGAAGTATAATAATTAGAATTTGCCGGGGCGATGTTTCTGATCCAGGAGCAGTTGTTTCCCGGCAAATATTAATGATACATAAAATATTTTGAAAACAGGACAGCACAGTTTCTGTGCAGATTAAAATAAAAGAAGGAGAAAAGAAATATGGCAGAAATTTTTGCATCAAAAACAGCAGAGATAGAAGAAAGAGAAATTTTACATGCAAATATTTCCAGAGAACTTGCAGGAGAATGCATGGTACTTCTTGAAAATGATGGCGTGCTTCCGCTGAAGGAAAGAAAAGTGGCATTATATGGAAATGGAGCCCGTGCAACGATCAAAGGCGGTACTGGTTCCGGTGACGTAAATACAAGAAATAATGTCAATATCGAGCAGGGATTTCAAAACGCAGGAATTGAGGTCACAACAACTTCCTGGTTAGACAGACAGGAACAAAAAACGAATCAGGCAAAGGCAGACTATGTTCAGTGGATGAAGGATGAGGCTGCCAGAAAGCATACATCAGAATTTACAGTAATGTTCGATCATCCTTATAAAGAACCGGCCTGTGAGAAGATTACAGAAAAAGATATGGAACAAACGGATACGGATATTGCAGTATATGTAATTGCAAGAAACTCCGGTGAAGGAGCAGACAGATTTGATGAAGAGGGTGATTACAGATTATATGCGGAAGAATTGGAAAATATCAGGCTGATCGCCAAAGCTTATGAAAAAACGGTCATTGTCTTGAATATTGGCGGAGTGATGGATCTTACAGAATTGAAAGCAATATCTGGAGTCAATGCAATTCTTTTAATGTCGCAGCTTGGAAATTTAGGAGGAGATGCGTTGTTAGACGTTCTCACAGGAAAGGTGACCCCATCCGGCAAAACAACTGATACCTGGGCAAAAAATTATATAGACTATCCTTCCTCTGCAAAGTTCAGCCACAATGAAAGCGTTCATGATGAAATGTATGAAGATGGTATTTATGTGGGGTATCGTTATTTTGACAGCTTTGATGTACAACCACAGTATTGTTTTGGATATGGAAAATCATATACAGATTTTGATATAGAAGCAGGAAAAATCCGTGTGGAGAATAAGGAAATCCTGATTCCGGTTAAAGTAAAAAATACAGGAAAAACTTATGCGGGAAAAGAAGTTGTCCAGGTATATTATAGTGCAATTGGTGGTGCAATCGAAAAACCTTATCAGGAACTTGCTGCTTACCGTAAGACCAGGTTACTGGCACCAGGTGAATCAGAAGAATTTACTATAAAGTATACAATGGAACAGATGGCATCTTATTCAGAAAAAGAAGCTGCCTGGATATTGGAAAAGGGCGAATATGTCATTCGTGTTGGAAACAGTTCTGCAGAAACAAAGGTTGCTGGAGTGATAGAGGTCGGCGAAGATGTTGTTACATTAAAGACCAAAAATCTGTTCGCGCTGGATGTTACATTAGAGGAGATTCATCCGGATGCTGCAAAATTAGAAAAAAAGAAGCAGGAAACCGGCTGTGGGAAAGAAAGCGTAATTTTTGATACTGCGGATATTACGCCGAAAACAGTTATTTATCAGGGAACAAGAGAAGAATATCATACGGATAAAACAGAGAAAATCACGATGCAGGATGTCCTTTTAGGAAAAGCAGCGGTAGAAGAACTGACAGCACAGCTTTCGATAGAAGAGCTGGCTGAATTCTGTGTCGGTACTCTGCGTGCAGACAGCGGCGAAATTGTAGGAAATGCATCTTATACTGTACCTGGGGCAGCGGGAGATACGTCTTCTGTCTGCAAGGAATCCAGAGGAATTAAGAATATGATACTTGCTGATGGTCCTGCAGGACTTCGTTTGCAGCCGCATTTCAAAACCAAAAAAGATGGAACGCTTCTTCCGGGTGGTGAAGTGATCGGAGATGCATATACACCGTTTGCTTCAGATATCAATGAGGATGAGACAGATGATTACTATCAGTATTGTACAGCTATACCAATTGGCTGGGCATTAGCGCAGTCCTGGAATACAGAGCTCGTAGAAAAAGCAGGTGATATGGTAGGCTCGGAGATGGAACAGTTCCATGTGGACTTATGGCTTGCCCCTGCCATGAATATCCACCGCAATCCGCTTTGCGGACGGAATTTTGAATATTATTCTGAGGATCCCCTTGTATCCGGCAAAACAGCAGCAGCCATGACCAAAGGTGTGCAGAAGCATAAGGGAAAAGGAACGACGATCAAACATTTTGCAGTAAATAATCAGGAAGATAACCGTTATTTTGTCAATGCCCATGTCAGTGAGCGTGCACTCAGGGAAATATACCTGAAAGGCTTTGAGATTGCGGTACGCGAGTCACAGCCAATGTCCATTATGACTTCTTATAACTTATTAAACGGAATCCACACGGCCAATAGTCATGATCTGATCCAGGGAATGGCGCGGGATGAATGGGGATTTGAAGGTACGGTTATGACAGACTGGTTTACATCACAGAATATGCCAATGATCACAGGAAAATTCAAGCCGATTTATCCAATCTCTGCATCTACCGGATGCATCTATGCAGGAAACGATATGCAAATGCCTGGCTGTCAGAAGAATGTAGATGATATCGTGAAAGCAGTGACAACCGGGGAAGCAATTGACGGATTTAAGATCACGAAAGCAGACTTGCAGTACAATGCAGCGAATGTGATCCGGGTTGTTGCGAAGACGATGTAATGACTTTCCGGATTGGATGGTACAGAACAGTAATGCAAACGGCAATAGTTACTGTTCATCCGACCGAAAAACACTGGCTGTTTTGTTGCGCATGAAAGTGAATCAGGAGGAAAATACCAATGTCGATCACAAGTGAACTGATCAGAAAATCATTCAAAGCGAGTGATGATATCCGCGATGCCGGACTTACCACGCCAAAGGATGTGGAACGTTTTGATGATATTTTATATGGGAAAAATGAAGAATGGAATGTTCTCGATGTATACAAACCAAAAGCAGAAACCGGAAAAAGGCTGCCGGTCATTTTCAGTGTCCATGGTGGTGGCTGGGTTTATGGAGATAAAGAACGCTACCAGTATTACTGTATGAGTCTGGCACAGAGAGGCTTTGCAGTTGTGAATTTTACATATCGTCTTGCACCGGAATACAAATTTCCGGCGCCACTTGAGGATACGAATGAGGTCGTGACCTGGATTTTGCAGCATGCGGCAGAATATGGTTTTGACACAGAACATATTTATGCGGTTGGGGATTCAGCAGGTGGAAATATACTTGCATTATACACAGCTATCTGCATAAATCCGGAGTATGCAGCAGGGTATGACTTTCATGTACCGGAGCATTTTGTGCCGAAAGCGATCGCACTAAACTGTGGTTCTTATACGATGGATGTAAAGAAAGATCCGCAAAAGAAAAGAATCATGAAAGATTATCTGCCACAGAAAGGAACAGCAGAAGAACTGGATAAGATCAATCCACTGCTTCACATTACAGAAGCCTATCCGCCGGTTTATGTTATGACAGCAAACGGGGATTTTCTGAAAGATCAGGCAACACTGATGGCAGATGTTCTGGAGAGAAAGAAGGTTCCTTACCGCTACCGGTGCTACGGAGATGCGGGAAAAAAATTAGGACATGTATTCCACTGTAACATGAAGCTGGCAGAAGCAGCCGTCTGCAATGATGAAGAGTGCGCATTTTTCCGTGAATGGAAATAACCAGTGAATGAGATACACTGACTTCCCGGTTGCCATCGTCTATAATCTGATGTAGAATAATGACATCGATAGTTCGAATGGAATGAATAAAATGTAGAAGTGAGGGGAAGATGAAACAGAAGAAAGTAACGATCCGTGAGGTTGCGGAGTTAGCAGGCGTATCCATCAGCTCGGTATCAAGATATCTGGCAGACCCGAAAAGCATACAGCCGCTGGCCGCTTATAATATTAAAAATGCGATCAATGAGCTTCAGTATGAACCGAATATTTTTGCAAGAAATCTGAAAAAAGGCCAGTCGCAGGTCATTGGACTTGTTGTGCCGCATATGGAGTATTTTTTCGGAAAGATCTGCAGTGTAGTGAGTGATTATTTTTTTGAGCGGCAGTATGTAACCTATATCTGTGAGAGTGACAGTACAAGGGAAAAAGAACTTTTTTATGTGCAGGCGCTCTTAAATCAGAAGGCTGCCGGGATCATTATCGCGCCATGCGGCCAGAATACCATGTATCTGAAAAATGTGTGCAAGAATTATACGAATATGGTTGCGATCGACCGTCTTGAAGAGATAGGCTGCGATATGGTACTGGAGAATCACCGTGATAACGCTTATCATCTTATGACCTGGCTGTTAAAGAACAAGCCGTGCCATAAGATCCTGATGCTGTTTGGATGGATGGACAGCTTTAACACCCGTATGTGCAAAGCCGGGACAGATCAGGCATTGCAGGAGGCCGGAAAACCGGATGAGGATGTGCTGCGTGTCTATACTGCCAGAAAGATCGAAGTGGTAATGGATGCGCTCGATCAGTTACATGCAAGGCTTACACCTGGAGAACGCCCGGTGATCATTGGGTTTGGCAGTGATATTGTGGAATATATTGTGATGGGAATCCACCAGAAATATCCGGAGTGGATCGGAAATGTAGATATCGGCGGCTTTTCCATGGCGGGTACGCAGGATAAGCTGGGGCTTGACTGTTCGCTTGTGATCAAAAATCCGGAAACAGTTGGAATCACGGCGGCAGAAGTATTAAACCGCAAGCTGACAGAGGAAGCTGCTTTGACGGAACCGGCTGAACCAAAGACTTACGATATTAAAGTTACTTACAAATTTTAAAAGAATAAAAGAATGACAGAGATTCAGCGCCAGTGAATGACAGTAATCCGAAAGAGCTGCTGATGCAAAAGAAATGTTTCAGGTTTTTTTGCGCAAGGAAGATGAGAACCATCGGAAAACCTTGTGCAATGAAACCTGAAATTTTTTTTATCAATAGGAACCGACCTTTTGAAACCCGAATCTCAATAGGTATGAATGAAAATATCAGAAGTTCTGACATTAAAATTTTACAGCATAAAACAGATTCCAAGATAAGATATAAGACTATTTCATATATTAAATTGATATTTAAAACAACTGAAAACGGTTTCAGCAGAGAGAACCGGAAAAGTCAACAAAAAATGAATGAAAAACTATGTAATATTACCAAATATGGAATAATTATGAAAAGATTTATTGACATATCGGTTAAAAATTGCTAATATGAACTCACGAAGCAACTGAAAACATTTTCTGAATTTCACAGGAGGAGAAAAAAGATGAAAAAGAAAGTATTGGCACTTATTATGGCGGGTATGATGGCTGTGTCATGTGCAGCATGCGGCGGATCAGATGATTCTGCAAAAGCACCGGAACAGACAAAGGAATCTGAAACTGTCGAAGCAACTGAGGCACCTGCAGTATCTGGGGAGATCACAGCAGATTCATTTAAACCAAGCAGTGATTTTAACCTTCGTGTTCCATTTGCAGCAGGCGGATCAGCAGATACGATCGCAAGAATCATTGGACAGGGATTACAGGAGACATATGGCAAAACAGTTTTTGTAAACAACCTGACAGGAGCAAACGGAGCAATCGCAGCAGCTGACCTTGATGCAGCAAAAGATGATGCAACAGAGTTAATGGTAGGCGGTATCGCAATGTTCACATTAGCACCATTATTCAACAAAGATATTAATATGAACATTGATGATTATCAGTTCGTAAGTGGTCTTGTATTAGAAGACCAGATCTTATTCGTAAATCCATCCGTAAGCGGAATTGAGAACTGGGAAGACCTGGTAGAATATGCAAACACAAACCGTGTGATCTGTGGATCCAACACACCAGGTGGTGCAACACATCTTCTTGCAACAATGTTATTCGGTGAAGCTGGTATCGACGCAGAAGAAGTTACTTCTGACGGAAGTGGAAAAGACTTACTTGCTTTAGCAGGCGGTAACGTAGATTGCGCAATCGCAACATCTTCTGTTGGTGCACAGTTTGTAGAAGAAGGAAGCCTTGTTCCAATCGCAGTATTCTCTGAAGAACCTTACACAGGATACGAAGGAATGGAAGTTCCTACAGTTCAGTCTCTCGGATATGATATCGTATTTAAGACATGTAACTTCCTTATGACGAAGAAAGATGTAAATCCGGAAGATGTAGCAGCCATTCATCAGGCAATCGTTGATTACAGCGAAACAGAAGAGTTCAAAGAGTTAGCTGCTAATGCAAGCTACGTTCCATCACTTGAAGATGGTGAGACAGTAAAACAGATCATCTCTGATACAGCAGATATGTGTAAAGAAGCATACGATAAATATTATGCACAGTAAAAACCTGTCTGTAAGCACTTATTTTAACAGAAACAGGTAACTGCAGGAAAACATGCAGTTGGTAATAAAGTAAATGGCGGGCTGTACACAGTTACAGCCCGTTATAATTCATGATTCACGGGAGTGAAAGGTTAGAGACATCTGGTGGAGGGAAAAATGGAGATTAAATATCGTTCAAACCTGGTTGCAGGAATTGTAAGCATTATCTTGGGAATTATATGCTATATCCTTGTTCCGTTACAGATCGCAGAGGATTATTCTGCAACCTACGGAATTACATCACGGACTGTTCCTTATGCGATCAGCATACTCTGGATCGTTTGTGGCATTATATTGCTGATTCAGAGCCTTATATTAAAGAAAGACACAGTAAAGACATTGGTCGTATCAAAAGAATTAAAAGCAATTGCTTACATGGTTGTATTACTTGTATATGGCTTCCTGTTTAAGAAGAGCTTTCTTGTATCTACGATCTTACTTGGAGTGATTACATTAGCATTCACTGGCTCTAAGAAAAAAAGTTTTTATGTGATCGTAATTGCAACTGTTGTTATTTTGTACCTGTTATTTGCAAAGGTATTGCACGTACAGCTGCCGTAGAAGTGGGGAGGTTATTTATATGGGACAGACGATATCGGCTGCATTGATGAATCTTTTGTCTGTGCAGAACTTAATCTTTGTTAACGTAGGTATATTTATTGGAATTATTTTCGGTGCGATCCCGGGAATGAACGGAAACCTGGCGATCACTGTATTGCTTCCTTTCACATTCCAGATGGATACAGTACCGGCACTTTTAATGCTGACTGCGATTTTCTTTGGCTCAAACTTTGGTGGATCGATCAGCTCGATCCTGATCAACACACCTGGAACCAATGCAGCGGCAGCAACACTGATCGATGGTTATCCAATGTGCCAGAAGGGGCAGCCTAGAAGGGCTCTGGATATGGCGCTGACAGCCTCGACGTTTGGTGGTCTCGTGAGTGCATTCTGCCTGTTATTCTTCGCACCACAGATCGGTAAAGTAGCGATCAAATTCAGTTCTCCTGAGTATTTTGCCCTGGCGATTTTCGGACTTTCCGTTATCGCATCTGTCAGTGGAAAGAGTCTTGTAAAAGGACTCATCAGTGGAGGACTTGGTATCCTTCTTTCTACAGTCGGAATTGATTCCGTCAGTGGTGTTATGAGATTTACATTCAGCAATTTAAGACTTTATAACGGAATTAAAATGCTGGCTGTATTACTTGGTGTTTATGCAATTGCACAGATGATCGGACGTTTAAACCAGACAGAAGTAGTAGTTGCATCACAGTTAAAAGAAGCAGACAAAAATGATCACATTACAAAAGAAGATGTGAAAAAGACATTCCCGGTTATGTTAAAATCTTCCTTAATCGGAGCATTTATCGGAGCGATTCCTGGAACCGGCGGAGCAATCGCATCCTTTATCGCTTACAATGAAGCTAAGAGAACTGCAAAACCTGATGAGAAATTTGGAGAAGGTGAGATCAAAGGTATTGCAGCTCCGGAATCAGCAAATAACGGTGCAACAGCCGCTACACTGATCCCGCTTCTGACTCTTGGTATTCCTGGAGACGTTGTAGCTGCTACTTTACTTGGTGCATTCACGATGCATGGACTTGTTGTAGGACCAAAGCTTTTCAGTAATTCCGGTCCGATCGTATATGCCGTATTGATCGGATGCGTGATCGCACAGCTTATTATGTTCTTCCAGGGTAAATATTTACTTGGACTTTTTGTTAAGATCACACATGTTCCACAGGAATTATTAACAGCAATCTTAGTTGTTCTCTGCTGTGCAGGTGCATTTGCGATCGGAAGTTCAGAGATGGATGTTTATGTAATGTTAGCATTCGGTGTGATCGCATACTTTATGCAGAAGGTTGATTTCCCATCCGTTCCGATCGTACTTGGAATGGTATTAGGACCAATCGCTGAGTCTAACCTCAGAAATTCACTTGTAATGTCAGGTGGATCCTGGTCTATCTTCGTAAAGAGACCAATTTGCCTTGCATTCATTATTTTAACCTTTGTTCTGATCATCCTTCTGAAAAAAGGTGATGCAAAACAGAGAAAAGCAACAAGCCAGTTTATGAAAGACGAACAGGAAGAGTAGAATTATGAAAAAATTATGGACCGATTTACATAGTAATATCCATCATAACCAGATGGCAGATCTGGATAAATGGATCGAGCATGCAGAAGATACATTAGATTTCTGGCCGATTGCTTATTATCCATTTCAGATGATCAAAACAAAAACGGGAGCAGGTTTAGAAGACCTGTGCCCGAAAGAAGAGATTGATAAGGATTGGGAAGTGATCCGTCAACGCACAAAAGAAGAAAATGAAAAAGGTTATCCGATGTTCATGGGATATGAATGGCAGGGATGCGGATTTGATGGTGATCATAACGTATTTTTCCTGAATAACGAGCAGGATATGAAACATCCAATGCGTTACCAGGAACTTCGCGACGACTATAAGGATGTGGAGGCAATCGGAATCCCACATCACGTTGCTTATCAGTTAAAGAGCCGTGGAAAGAACTGGGCAACACATGATGAAAAATTTTCACCATTTGCAGAGATTTACTCCAGCCACGGATGCAGCGAGAATGATACCGGCGAAATGGATATGGAACGTCATCTTCATATGGGACCTAGAACAGGAGAAACCTGCTATGAGAGAGGGCTTGAAGCAGGAATTCATGTAGGATGTATCGCATCCGGAGATAACCACAATGTTCCTGCTGTGTATGACCATGGAACCATGTGTGTCCTTGCAGAGGGTACTTCCAAAGAAGAGATTTGGAAAGGCTTAACATCAAGACATGTTTATGGTGTCAGCAGAAGCCGTATGGATATTGATTTTAACATCGATGACAAAGTGATGGGAGATGTGATCGAAGCAGGTGACCATAAGCTTTCTTTCACAATTACGGCAGCAGATGCGATCGACCGTGTGGAAATCCTGAAAAATAATGTTGGAGATGAGATGGCAGTTCATTCCGGAACATGGGAGAAGAAAGAATTTGCGGACAATGAACCGATCCGCGTAAAATTTGCAGTGGAATTCGGATGGGGACCGAATCCAAGATTTTACGAGAATATGCTTGTTCATGAATGGAATGGCTCATTAAAAGTAGAAGGACGTATTGATTCGATTGAAAAAGCATGGAACAGCTACGGACAGAAGTTATATGATGTGACAGATGACAGCTGTAAATTCCATATGACAACTTATATGTCTACTACAACAGGACACTGGATGGGACCAAGTACGGTTGTAAAAGAAGGATTTGTATTTGAAGTAGAAGGAACACCGGAAAGTGATGTCTGCCTGAAAGTGGACAACTACGAGTATCATTTCACAATCCGTGAGTTAATGAAGACATCCCGTATTTTGGCACAGTATCAGGAAAGTATTGATCTTGCGCACAAAGTTTATGGTGAAGTAGATCATTACCGCGACGATTTCTACTGGCATAATGCATATAAGACCAGAATCCGTCAGGCGGTGCCGGAAGAAGCTTATACAATGCATTTTGAAAAAGCGATCCACATGGAGCCGGGAGATCAGTACAGACTTCGTGTACACCTTAGAAACGGAGATGTTGCATGGGTGTCACCGATTTTTGCGGAAAAATAGAAAATCTGTTAGAGGCAGTGAAACATAAATTGGGCTGCCATTGAAAAATAAAGAGAAAGAAAAAGGCTTGAGTGTATGTTGGGGATGCATTCGGGTCTTTTTCTGCTTGAATATTCAAATTAAAATTGATAAAGTAACGATCAGATTCACTCATATAAGGAGGACGATGCACATGAACATATTATATTTGAACACACATGATATTGGACGCTTTTTGCAGACCTATGGTTATCCGGTAGAGACACCAAGACTGCTGGAATTTTCAAGGGATGCCATGGCATTTTCACAGATGTATTGTGCAAGTCCTACCTGTTCGCCGAGCAGGGGAGCATTGCTGACAGGGCAGTATCCGCATAACAATGGTCTGATCGGTTTGTCGCACAGGGGATTTTGTATCAATGGCAGTCATCATCTTGCTTCTTATCTGAAAGGGCAGGGATACGAGACGGTGCTGTCCGGTGTGCAGCATGAAGTAAAACTTCATGAGGAGAAGAAGCTGGGTTATGAAAAGTGTCTCAATCCGGAAAACTATTACCGTCACGATATGCCGCAGAGTAAATTATATACCTGGCAGGATGAGCTTGCCGCAGAGAATGCGATACAGTATTTGAAAACGCGGGAGAAAACAGAAAAACCGTTTTTTCTTGCGGTTGGATTTGGATGCACACATCGTGAATATCCGGTGGTTCCGGATGATTACGAAACAGATTATGTCCAGGTTCCGAAAGCATTGCCGAATGTGAAGGAAGTGCGGAAGGATATGGCAGGAATGCAGATCGCAGTCCGGACGGTAGACCGACTGTGCGGCGAGATCCTTGATGCATTAAAGGAAATCGGGGAATATGAAAATACGTTGATTTTCTTTACAACAGATCATGGGCTTCCATTCCCGATGATGAAGTGCAATCTGTATGATGATGGGATGGGTGTTGCATTTCTTTTGCGTTATCCGGGGATGAAGAACAGGCATACGGTATCAGATGCCCTTTTGTCCCAGATCGATGTATTTCCGACAATCTGTGACATTTTACAGCTGCCGGAACCACAATGGCTGCAGGGAATCTCATTTCTTCCGGTGATCGAAGGGGAGAAAGAACAGGTGCGTGAGGAAGTGATCGGCGAGATTAATTATCATGTCGCATACGAACCGGTACGCTGTGTACGGACAAGGCGTTATAAATATATTTGCAGATGGGACAATGGTTATGCGTTTGTGCCGCCGACGCATATTGATGACAGCCCTTCCAAAGAAGTCTTCCATGAAAATGGATATTTTGAACAGGAGCTTCCAAAAGAAGAGTTGTATGATGTATGCCTTGATCCGCAGGAGCGGAAGAATCTGGCGGAGGATGCCGGTGCACAGGAGATAAAAAAGGAGATGCAGGAACGCTTAAGCACCTGGCAGCAGGAAACAGGGGACCCATTGCTTACAGATGGAAAAATAGCATTGCCGGAAGGAGCAATCTGCTGTACAACAGATTCTTACAGCACAAAGACACAGGTGATCCTGCCGGAGTGCCGGAAGTACTTAGAAGCACTGAGGGGAGTGTTACAGAATAATATTAAATAAAGCGGCTGCTCGCTCCGGAACCACTTTCGTATACAGCAAGTGGTTTACCGCCAAATGAACAGCAGTAAAAAATTTTCAATAAAAAAGTTTACGGACATTCATATTGACACAAAGAAAGCAATGCGCTATAGTGGTCTTGTGTAAATGTTGACACGGAAACAAAAAAGAGGTACAGACATGACAAAACAGGAAGAATTACTAAAAGAAATTTCTCTTATGTTAGAGCATCAGGACATGCTTACAAAGCTGACAGAGAGCCAGTGCCTGGACGAGTATGGTTATTCGGAGACGCATTGCATCGATAATATCGGGCGGTTAGAACTCCCGAATGTGACAAAGATCGCTGAGCATATGCAGATGACCAGAGGCGCGATCAGTAAAATGACGAAAAAACTTCTTGCCAAAGGGTTGATCGAAAAGTATACGCTTGAGACGAATAAAAAAGAGATTTATTTCAAACTGACAGAGCGCGGAATGATTCTGTTTAAAGAGCATGAGAAGCGACATAAACAGTGGGAAGAACGCGATATGCAGTTTTTATCAAGATATACACAGGATGAGACAGAGACCGTTATGAAATTCATGCAGGAATTTAACGAATATCTTGGATCCCAGATTGAAAAATATGCGGCAGAAGAAGCAGGCAGATAGTGAAGATACAGGAGGATGAGACCGTATGGAGAAAAAAACATTTGTAACAAAAGCGCAGTTAGATGAGATCGTAAAAAAATATCCGACTCCATTTCATCTTTATGATGAAAAAGGAATCCGCGAGAATGCAAAGGCTGTGAAGGAGGCGTTTGCATGGAATCCTGGATTCCGTGAGTATTTTGCAGTGAAAGCAACACCGAATCCATATATTCTTAACATTTTAAAAGAGTATGACTGTGGATGCGACTGCTCTTCATTGACGGAGCTGATGCTTGCTGATTCTCAGGGATTCGACGGAGAACATATTATGTTTTCCTCCAATGATACGCCGGCAGAAGAGTTTGCATTTGCAAATGAGATCGGTGCGATCATTAACTTAGATGATTTTACACATATTGATTTTCTGGAAAAAACGATCGGACATATACCAGAGACCATCAGCTGCCGTTATAACCCAGGCGGAGTTTTCAAGATGAGCAACGGCATTATGGATAATCCTGGAGATGCAAAATATGGTTTTACACATGAACAGATCATCGAAGGCTTTAAGCTTTTAAAAGAAAAAGGAGCAAAATATTTCGGCGTTCATGCATTCCTTGCAAGTAATACAGTAACGAATGAGTACTATCCAAAGCTGGCACGCCAGTTATTTGAACTGGTAGTTGAGCTGAAGGAAAAAACAGGCTGTGATATCCGGTTCATCAATTTATCCGGTGGTGTTGGAATTCCTTACAGCCCGGATCAGACACCAAATGATATCCATGTGATCGGCGAGGGTGTACGGGAAGCATTTGAAGAGATTTTAGTTCCGGCGGGCATGGGTGATATTGCCATTTATTCTGAAATGGGACGTTTTATGTTAGGACCTTATGGCTGCCTTGTCACAAGGGCAATTCACGAAAAACATACACACAAAGAGTATATTGGTGTGGATGCGTGTGCAGCAAACCTTATGAGACCGGCTATTTATGGTGCTTATCATCATATTACCGTTATGGGAAAAGAACAGGAACCATGTGACCATAAATATGACGTAACCGGTTCTTTATGTGAAAACTGTGATAAATTTGCAGTAGACCGTATGCTTCCGAAGATTGACATGGGCGATCTTCTTGTGATCCATGACACCGGAGCACATGGATTTTCCATGGGATATAATTATAATGGAAGATTACGTTCTGCAGAAGTGCTGCTGAAGGAAGATGTCTCTACACAGCTGATCCGCCGTGCAGAGACACCGGACGATTATTTTGCAACATTTGACTGCTTCGATATCCTGAAAAATATGAAGCATCCGGAAAAAAGATAATTCTTATGTGTATCAATGAGGCACAGTTTGAAGCCGCAAAAAATAAAGTGATCGGGATCAAAAGGCAGTACCAGGGAGTGGGTACACTTTCTGAAAAAACGGTGCATGCAGTTTTGAAAAATTATTATGCACCGGACGATGACATGCATGAGATTCCGATTGAAAATTATGTAGCAGATATTTATACAGGAACAGAGATCATAGAGATCCAGACGCGGGCCTTTGATAAAATGAGACGGAAGCTGGACGCGTTTTTGCCGGAATACCCGGTAACGATCGTTTACCCGATCCCGCACATCAAATGGCTGTCATGGATCGATGAAGCAAGCGGAGAAGCTTCGCCTTTGCGGAAGTCACCGAAAAAGGGAAATGCTTACCAGGCATTTAAGGAGTGGTATAAAATACGGCCATATTTGTCAGATCCGCATCTACATCTGAAGGTTGCATTGATCGATATGGAAGAGTACCGGCTGTTAAATGGCTGGAGCAGGGATCGGAAAAAAGGAAGCCAGCGATTTGACCGCATTCCATTGCAATTTGTGGAAGAGGTGAGCATCGACAGGCGGGAAGACTATATGCAGTTTGTCCCATATGATCTGCCGGAGCCGTTTACAGTAAAAGAGTTTGCAAAAGCGGTGCATATTGATGCAAAGCTGGCAGGAACTGTTCTTCTGATGCTGACGGATCTTGAGATCGTGTGCCGCATCGGAAAAAAGGGAAATAGTTATTTATATAAAACAAAGGAGCTCTTCTGAGCTCCTTTTTAATAATTGCTTACAAATAACTGGCGTCTCTCGTGACGGCTTAACTGGTCTAAGGCACTTCTTGCCTGACTGTAGCGGTTCCGGTTCGTAGAGATCACATAAAACTGGCTGGCACCATGAAACTTCTGACGAAGAAAAAATGGGATCGATTCTAAGCTCTTGGTGAAAGGAATCTGATTTTCCACTAAGAGGTGGATCGCCTCTTCACTGACGTTCTCGCAAGTAGTACGACATAATTCAATGTCTTTTCTGATCTGTTTTCCGTTTCCAAGTGTAACGATTTTTCCCATAATAATGACAGCCTTCCTGCGTGATCCTTTGTCAGACCACTAAAATCCTTTACAAATAACAGTATCATATACAATACTTTCCGTCAAGGAAAACTGGTTTCAAA